>JBOHFY010000334.1:0-14315 GCA_050699895.1 Pseudonocardiaceae bacterium | reverse complement strand
CGGATCGGGCGACCGCTGCGCATCGGAGCGCACGAGACGGTGCCGGAGTTCCGCATCAGGCTGGTGCGCGCGGTAGCCACGCTCTGGGCCGAAGACGACCTGGGGTGGTACCGCGCCCTGCGGGCGGCGGCCGACGACTCACTGGCGCTGCCCACCGGTTCGCGCAGCGTGCTCCCCACCACCGCGTCCGGCCAGCTCGCTGAGGACCACGACATGGCCCCGTGGCGCCGGCTCTGGGAGGCCACCCGTCCCCCCGCCGACGACCGTCCCCGCCAGGTCTGGACCGACTGACACGCTCGTCGGGCTCCTGGCGCCGGACGTTCCGCGGCGTCACCGCAGTCACCGCTGCTACGCTCGGAGTCTGTCTGGTGACAGATCGTGACCGATCCCGGGAGCTGGCGTGGGTCCACAACAAGATCACTTTTTGGTGGCACCGGATGAGCTGCGCACGGTCAGCGCCGACATCGAGGCCACCGCGGATGCCGCGGCGCGGACTGTGGACGAGTTCGACGGACAGCAGGGTGTCCGTGACGCGTCGGTATTCGACAAGGACGCCAGTAAATGGCGGGAGCTGGCCCGTGGGCTGGCTGATCGGGGCAACGAGGTGGAGACGGCGGCCAAGCGCCTGGACGCGTGGTCGGGTGCGGCGGCGGACGCGGCGGCGGACGCGGCGAAAGCTGAGTTCGCCGCGCACCGCAAGCGGTACGCCGACATGGCAGACACGATCAGCAAGATCCCTGCGGTGTTCACCGACTTGGCTGCGCAGATCAGGGCCTTGCAGCCGAAGCTGGGCGAGATCGTCAGCGAGGCGCAGTCGTTCGGGTGCCAGGTCCACCACGACGGCACCGTCAGCTACGAGCCCGACATCGTCCGTCACCTCCCCCTCGGGCAGGAGGATCTGGGACCGCCCGCGGCGCAGATATGCCAGGACCGTATCGCTGACCTGGTGCGGCAGGCGCAGAACGCCGACGCACACGCCACGGCGGCCCTGAACGGGTTGAGCGCGCAGGCAACGGGGTTCGCCCCGGCCGCGAACGACACGACCGTCGCCGCGATCCCCGGCCGCGGCACCGCCCCGGCTGAGGTGAAAAAGTGGTGGGACGGCCTGAGCCCAATGCAGCAGGAATCGCTGTTGTTCACCCACCCCGACCAGCTGGGGCAGCTCGACGGCCTGCCCAGCGTGATCCGTGATCGGGCCAACCGTTCCCGCATGGCGGGTCAGAAGGGGCGATTGCAGGCCGACAAGGAACGCCTGGACCTGCTCGGTGACGCCAGAACCCCCGAGCAGAGCGCCCAGCTCGACGCGATCAACAATAGTCTCGGTGGTATCGGGACGATCGAGAAGCGGCTCTACTACGCCGAGCCGGGCCAGCAGCCCGCCTTCCTGCTCGGTTTCGACTCCTCGGGCACCGGTCGGGCGATCGTGGCGATGGGCAACCCCGACGCAGCGACGAACGTCGCCACCTACGTGCCAGGCACAACAGCGAGCCTCGGCGGAGTCAACAGTGACCTGCAACGATCGGACAGCATGGTGAAAGCCGCGCACAATGCGGGATCCCCCTCCACCTCGGCTATCACGTGGCTCGGGTATGACGCGCCCCAGAATATTTTCTTCGACGCCGCCGAAAATAGGTGGGCTGATGGCGCGAAACAGGACTTGGATCGCTTCCAGGACGGCCTGCGCGCCGCACACGAGGGCGCTCGGGCACACAATACGGTGATCGGCCACAGCTACGGCACCACGGTGATCGGGCATGCCGCACGTGACGGAGACCTCAACGCCGACGATGTCGTGTTCGTCGCCAGCCCCGGCGTCGGCGTCACCCACGCTGACCAACTCCACCTCAACGGCGTCCCCTCGGACCAGGTCGGTCAGCACGTGCATTCCACTGTCGCCCAGTGCGATCCGATCAAGCTCGCCGCCGGCGTCAACGGCCCAAGCCCAACGGGACTCGCGTTCGGCGGCACAACGTTCGAGTCAAACCCGGGCGAAGCCGGGCCCTGGTACGAGCTGGGCTGGAATAAAGCCGTGCACAGCCAGTATTGGGATGACGGCAACCAGGCTCTCGTCAACATGGGTCGCATCATCGCCGGAAAGCCAACCCACTAATGCTCAGCGGAGGTTGACGTTGACGTGTCACACTCACGCGGACGCATCATTGTTCTGCTATTCATCGTGGGGCTCGCCGTCACGGCGTGCGACGGGCCAGGAGGTCGAGCGATGCGCACCACCATCACCGAGCAACAAGCCGCACAACGCGTCCAGGACAACGTCCGCGCCGCCGTCACGCAACTGCCCGCCACGGCGCGCCTAGAGCAGCAGCTCACACACTCCACCCCATGCGACGACCCCACCGACAACGGCCCAAAAGGACGCGTCACCGCATCCACCACCTACCAGATCCACGAGCTGCCACCGGACCAGTACCCCCATTTCTTCGGCCTTCTCCGCGACTGGTGGCAGCGAAACAACTACCGCGTCCTCGCCGATACCCGGTACAGTCCCACTGATATGTACCTGTGGGTCGAGAACAACCACGATGGCTTCAGAATGGCCCTCCAATCCAACGACATCGGCGGACTGTTCATTATCGCGAGCTCACCCTGCGTATGGCCACACGGCAACCCGGAACCATCTCCCTGAGGGACCGGAAGTAGTCCCGCAGGACCACGCGCAGTACGCCGGACCGCTCACCGGGTGGCCTTGGCGCATACCGGACAGACCTGGTCGGGGTCGGGTGGGTTGCCGGAAAATCCCAGGCCTCGACCGAACGGGAGTACTCTGGGCACGAACGTCACCCCGCACAAGGCGACCACGGTGCCCTCAGCGGGCCGCAGCGCGCCGCGGTGCGTGTGCCGTCCGGCAGACCGCGAGATTCGCCGGTGTCTCAAACGCTGCATCTCCCGCGAGCTCTACCGGCAGCTCACCCAGTCGATGACACCGTCACCAACCGCTTGACAAACATAGAAGGCCGTCATCCGCCAACACAACAGTGCCGTATTAATCATGTTGGCGATGTCGCGGAAGTTCACATCGCTACGCAGGTGCAGGCGCATCCGGCGGATCTTCCGCCAGATGGCCGCAGCGGCCTTGCCACTGATCGTCGGGGAGAAGGTCGTGAACGCTACCCTGTCCTTCCGTTTAGCCAATCGAGGCTTGAACGTCTACGCTGGGAATTTTTTCAAGGTACTCTTTACTTAGTGATAAATATCGAGCTGCCTCTTCTTCGTAGCCAAGTGCTGCGGGTGACCAAAGAAAGTCCAAATAGACGTGACCGTTCAGATGATCGACCTCATGTTGGACAATGATTGCAGGAAGCCCTTCCAGTCGCCGCTCGACGAAGTTCCCAAAGCGATCTGTGGATTTTAACGTCAGAGCCGGGTAACGGGCCGCAACGCCGCGAAGCCCCGGAACAGAGAGGCAGCCCTCAGGACTCATGACGCTGCGTTCTCCCTCGATCAAAACCTCTGGATTAACGTGGATCTCAAGTGGAAATTCGGCGGGTCCAGGGTGTTTAAAGTTATCGACTCGAATCTCCATGGCGAAGATCCTCAATGGTACGCCAACTTGGCTGGCCGCAATTCCTACACCTCCATAATCCCGCATTGTCTCGACCATCTCGTCGATAAGTCGCTGCACTTCCGGCGACTCAAGATCGACTTTACCGCATTTCGAAGCGACGGCGCGCAGCACCGGGTGCCCTAGCCGAACAACTCTGCGAATAGCCATCGTTACCCCATTCATTTCAAGTCTTATATTACACTGCAGTATACGACTGCAGCGGCACGCATCCGTAACGGGTCTGCCTCTTACCAAGTGGCCGTTGAACGCTCGCCTCCTAGCATAATTGGTTCCGCGAACTGACCGAACGGGGATTCTCGGTCACCCATTCGGTGGTGGCCAAGTTGCTCGCCGTTATAGGGTACAGCTTACAGTCGGCCCGCAAGTCCGCCGAGAGAAGTGATCATCTGAATCGGGACGCGCAGTTCCGATACCTGACTAGCCTCGTCAAGCGGTTTCGGGCCGCAGGCGAGCTTGTGATCAGCGTAGACGCAAAGAAAAAGAGCTCATCGGTAACTTCGCCCCAGCGGGACGACAATGGCGGCCGGCCGGGCAGCCGGTGGAAACCAACACCCACGATTTCCCTGATCCGGAACTGGGCAAGGCGGTTCCCTACGGAGTGGACGACGTCGCCGGCGACACCGGGTGGGTTCCGGTGGGTGGCAGCTCCGATACAGCTGAGTTCGAGGTGTCGACGATTCACCGGTGGTGGACCGAAGTGGGCGCGGCGGCGTACCCCGACGCGACCACATTGCTGATCACCGCCGACTAGGGAGGATCGAACAGTACCCGGGGCCGGTTGTGGAAACGAGAACTCGCGGCCTTCACGAAAGACACCGGGCTCGACGTCATCGTGTGCCAATTCCCACCCGGAACGCCGAAGTGGAAGAAAATCGAACACCGTTTTTCAGCCATATCTCGATGAACTGGCGCGGCCGTGTCCTGGAGAGTCGAGAGGTGGTGGCAAAAAGATAACCGACGATGAGATGAAGCAGCTTCCGATCGTCAAGCACGAATTTCACGGTGACTGAAACTACACCATCAAGAAATCATACGAGCCCTTCGCCTCGGTCGCTGTAACTTTTTCGCTCATTGCACTCTCCACTCCGATACTGCCGGACACAGCCGCCATTGGCGACGTGGTTTACGGACTTGTCGCGCTTGTCCCCGACTCGGTACTGACTCTTTCACACTGTCTTGAGCATCCCACTGTCGATGACCACATCCGACCCGTTCATGTTGGGCACGCAGCCGGACACCAGTACCACTACGAGTGCGGCAACCTCCTCCGGGTCGGCCATGCACCCGGTGGACAGACCGGCCATGGACGGGAATTTCGTGATGAACTCACTCAACGGCATGTTCGCCATTGCGGCCAGCATGTCGCCCGTACGGCCTGGCTCAGTCCAGATCGAGGTGCTGACCGGGCCGGGAGAAATAGTGTTGACGCGCACCCCTTTGGGGCCGAATTCCTCGGCTAACGACTTACTGAGGTTGATCAGTGCCGCCTTTGCGGCTCCGTAGTCCACGAGGTGTGGAACCCCCAGCCTGGAGTTGATCGAGCCGATGTTCACGATGCAGCCACGCCGTTCAATGAGGCTTGGCAGTGCGGCCCTGGTCGCCCGCACTGTACTGAACAGCGTACCATCCAGAGAACGTTGCCACTCACTGTCCTCGATTTCCAGAAAGCCTCGGGAGCGCACCTGTCCGCTAGCAACGTTGTTGACCAGCACATCGA
The DNA here is from genome assembly GCA_050699895.1 of Pseudonocardiaceae bacterium. Lineage (GTDB taxonomy): Bacteria > Actinomycetota > Actinomycetes > Mycobacteriales > Pseudonocardiaceae. The sequence goes on along the minus strand of JBOHFY010000334.1, from coordinate 9,015 downwards.
TCCCACCAAGTTCGGTCAGCGAATGTTCGACCAACTGGCTCGGACCATCCGGTGTCGCAAGATCCACCGGGAAGACGAGTGGAGTCGCCTCACGCAAGGGTTGGTTGATGGTCCGCGCGGCACCCACGACCCGGACACCTTCGGCGGCGAGGGCTTGTACGATGGCCAGCCCGATACCCTTGCTCGCTCCGGTGACTATCGCGGTTTTTCCAGTTAATTTGAGATCCATTCTTTCCTCTCTAACAGGTAGCGGTTTCAATCGGCCATAGCGACACAGTGCTCTGCGATCAGCTTTTCGAAGACTTCGATCGGCTTTCGCCAGCCCAGAGTCTTGCGTGGTCTGCTATTCAGTTCCACCGCTACTCTATCAAGTTCTTCCTGGGTGCGCAAGGACAGGTCGGTGCCTTTCAGGAAGTGCTGCCGGAGTAACCCGTTAGTGTTCTCGTTGGTGCCGCGCTGCCACGGTGAGTGCGGGTCGCGGAAGTAGACAGGAAGACCGGTGCGGGCGGTGAACTCGGCGTGACGGGCCATCTCCTTTCCCTGGTCCCAGGTCACGCTATTGCGCAGGAACTCGGGCAACGTCTCCATTTTCCGGGCCAGGAGCGCGGCCACGCGCTCAGCGGTCCGGCCGTAGGGAATCCGCACGAGCATGGTAAATCGACTGGTACGCTCGACCAAGGTCGCGATCTGCGCCTTGCCACCTTTCCCGACGATCAAGGCTCCTTCCCAGAAACCGGGCACCGCGCGATCATCGGCCTCGGCGGGACGCTCGTTAATGTTGACCATGTCTGGGATCTTTCCCCTGCTCAAAGCAGCCCGGGACCGGGGAACCCGCCTCGCGCGGCCCTGACGTAACGCAAGGTTGAGCTCGGTGCGCAGCTCACCCCGCGCCTGCGGATACAGTGTTTGATAAATGGTCTCGTGGGATACTCTCATCTCCAGATCATCAGGATGTTCCTCCTCCAGCCTTGCACTGATCCGCTCCGGAGACCATTTCTCCCGAAGGCCCTCGTTGACCGCATCATGCAGCCGGGCCGACGTCGCCAGCTTCCGCTCCTTCGGCCGCATCTTCTCCTGGTCATAACGCTCTTGAGCAGCGATAGCCCGATAATTGGCGACGCCACCACTGCGCTCGATCTCACGGGAGATCGAGCCATGGTGCCGCCCGAGCAATTTCCCGATAAAACGCGCCGAATGTTCTAGGTGCAGCTCCCGGGAAATTTTCTCCCGTTCCTGCGCGCACAACAGCTCAGCCCCACTCAATAATTGCCCCCCAGCCGACCCCCGGAAATGGCACATCTTAACAAGATCAAGATTTGCTATGAGAATAGTCTGTCACTATGACCGTCTGAGCCCAAGCCCGACAAACTCGGCCTGACCGGCGCCACCTGGCGCAAAGCCACCTACGGTAACGGCAACGGCGGCGACTGCGTAGAAGTCGCCCACCTCCCCGAGGACCACCTTCCGCACCGGCCAGTTCGACTGACCAAACGCCGCCCTGGCGGGCGTGTCCCGTGGATCGCTCGACGAGTGGCGGGCCCGATCTTGAGTACTCTCAGCCGACCTCATCAGACCCCATAGTTACCTGTCAGTGATTTTCCCCTGAGTGTAGCTACTCACGCACTGGGCAGGTAGAATCGCTTTGCCCGGATGAGTTCACATCCGTGGGAGGCTCCTGTGGCGTTGCGGTTGTTGACCGAGCTCGATCAGTTCAAGGCCGCGCCGTTCGTCCCCGGCTATCCGGACACCGCGCGGACCTTCTACAGCCCGGTCGACCAGGTGCACGGGGCGCTCAAGGCGCTGTTGAGCTCAGTAACCAAGAGTCTGGTCGTGAGCATGTACGGCTATGACGATGACGAACTGGACACCGTCATCCGAGACAAGCTGGAGTCAGAGAAGATCTTCGTCCAGATGAGCCTGGACAAAACCCAGGCGGCGGGAGCCCACGAAGCGGACATCCTACGGAAATGGCACAACGACGGCATGGGAAACAGCATCGCGATCGGCCGCAGCGAGCACCACGCGATCATGCACCTGAAAATGGTCATCATTGACGGTCTGGACGTGGTCACGGGAAGCACCAACTGGTCACAATCAGGAGAAGCCGATCAGGATAACCAGCTGACCGTCATCCGGGACCCGCTCGTCGCCGCCGAGGCCCGCACCCGCCTAGACATCATCCACGACACCATGCTCCAACAAATGGCCAAAACCCGAACAACGCCCCCGCCACCAACCCCCTGATCTGGGGCTGATCGGGTGTCTACGGGATCAGGAGCTCGTGGGCGCTGGTGAGCTGGCGGCGAAGGACCAGGAGATGCCGGGGGTCGGTGACCGGGTCGTCCACGCCAGCGGTGGCGCAGGTGAGCAGCCAGGTCGCCGCCTGGACCCGGTGCCAGCCCAGTGCCCAGCGCTCGGCGGACAGGCCACCGCGGTCAGCGAGGGCGTCCCAGTGACCGCCGCTGTGCACGTAGCGCTCGAGGAGACGGCGGGTCCGGGGCGGATCGGCGGGCCGGCGCAGGCCAGACCAGGCGGCCAGGTCCAGCAGGCCAGGCCCGGTGAACGCCATGGCGAAATCGAGCAGGCGCCATCCCGTCGGGGTGATGAGCACAGCGCTGGGGTGCAGCTCTCCGTGGCACAACCCGAACGGTGGCCGCTCGGTGCCAGCGGCGCGGGCCAGGGCCTTGTGGTGCAGGGCGGTGAGCGGACGGAACAGATCGCTGGCGTCGGTGAACCGGCCAGCGGCCCGCAACGCTTCGAGGCGGGCCAGGGCCGCACCGGGCAGCGCGGCGAGATCGGATTCGCCGAGCCGGTCCAGCCACGCGGCGGGAGGGGCGGCGTGCAGGCGGACGGCGGCCACCGCCGCGTCGTACTCGGTCGCCGCTCGGACCGAGTCACCGAGATCCTCCAGGATCATGCCGAGCATCCCCTCGAGCACGGCCGCCGCGCGCACTCGCGGTACCGGCACCCCGTGCGCGGCGACCTCGGTGAGCACCCGGTCCTCACCGGTGAATGGCGCCAGCGCGTACTTGAACACCACGGTGGGCCCGCCGCTGGGGCGCAGCCGTTCCACACCGGAGAGCCGCCACACCCGGATCGGCTCTCGACGGATCACTCTGGGCAGACCGGCCTCGGCGACCAGGCAAGCCAGGAGCTCGGACACCGCGGCCTGATTCATGCTGTGCTCGCACCGACGGTGGCGGTGGCCTCGGCCATATCCTGAAGCACCTGGTCGAGCCGCGCGGACATGCTCGGCGGCACCCGGCCGACCCCAGCGGCACAGAACGCCCGGAAGTGCGGCAGCAGCCGCAACAGGCCGGGCCGGGCGGCGAAGAAGCCCTCGACGTCACCGCTGGCCTCGGCCCGATGCAGCAGCGACTCCAGCGCCACGATCTTGTCGGCGGTGCAGACCAACAGCACCGGAAGATCCTCGACGGCGATGATCGGTGTCGCCGAGTCCAGGGCGTGATGCGCCGCCTCCACGGCCCGCACGATCCGCGCCACCTCCGCGCCGTAGCGCTGGCCCAGGGCGAGGTCGAGGTCGAGGTGCGGCGGCGCGAACTCCGGCGCGTCATGCAGCAACGCCGTGGCGATCAACTCCGGGGTGGCGCCGGTGACGTGCCGGCCCAGCAGCAAGGCGACGCGCACCGCGTGGGCGAGCGCGGGCCGCTCATCAATGACCTGTCCCGCGCACCACTGCCGCGCCTGGCGCAGCGCGTGCTCGACAAGAGGGTGACGCGGCGGAGACAGCACCGTCTGCATGGGTGGCCCTTCCCGGTACCGTGGCGCTGGTGAACAGTCCGCTGCCCTCCTGGTGCGCGGACACCTGTGTGGTGTGCCCGGCGCGGACGCTGGGGCCAGGCCAGTTCGACGTGACCGACCAGCCCGGACCCGACTACCGCTACGACCGGCAGATCGGGTGGCGCGTGGACCCCGGGGGAAACGCGATCTGCGTGCACCCCTACCGGGTGGGCCTTCCGGTAGGCCAGTATGCCTCCGCGCACCAGCCGCCCCCGGGCCCCTCGGCCCCTCAGCCCCAGCCCACAGTGTCGGCCCTGGAGTTGCCGGCCGATGTGGTGGACCTGGAGGGCTGGCTGGTGGCGACGCTGCGCGTGGCCGCGGCCGATGAGCTGGGCGAGACGATCGCCCGTGCCGAGGAGGTGGCGATTGCCCGGTTCACACCCAGCGCGGTGACCACGGCACTGCGCCGGGTGCTGTCCCATGAGCTTACCCACCACCAGTGACCTAGCCAGCGACCATCGTCTGATCCGCTGCGGTCATCATCTCAAAGTCGATGTCATGACCGCGACCGTCCTTGCCGATGCCAACCTGCCCATAACGGCCGTTGAGAATCGCCAACCGCCGCCGCACCTCGCCACTGCCGAGCCAATATCGCGGAGGCTGCTCACCCCACCCGGCGGCGGCGTAGTAGTCATCGGTCAGGCAACCCCGCGTGTAGGTGAACCGCTCCAGCTCGGTGGCGTGCGGGAATACCACACCTAGGTCGGCTTGCATCCGGGTCATCACCGTGAACTGCGCCAGCACCGCGTGCACCATCTCGTCCACGGGGGCGGGCACCAGCAGCTCGGCGGCGTCCTCGTCACCGCCGGTCAGCTCGAACACCGCCGCCTTGAGCGCCAGGACGCGCAGGGCCTCCGTCAACAACGGCCCGGCGTCCCGCTCAAGTGACCATCGGCTGATCACCGGATAGCCGGTGAACGTGGCCCAACAGGTGGAATACCTCATCGAGGAGCCGCGCAGCCGGTCATAACCCGGGTGCGCCCGCATGGCGTCGAGAATCCGCGCGGCTCGCGCGCCGACCCGCCCCGCGTCCGGCATCGGAATTGTCACCATCAGTGAGACTCCTTTCCTTATCACGATGGCAGGACACCCAGCCACCCTCATCAGGATCCTCCACCTCGCTCGGTCGGGTGACCACAACGATCGCGGTGTGTCACTTGTCATCGTGCTCCCGGCGACACGGTCCTCACCATTCAATGCCGCGCTGGCCTTTCTGCCCGGCGTCCATCGGGTGCTTGACCTTGGTCATCTCCACGACCAGGTCGGCGGCGTCGAGCAGGGCGGCCGGCGCGTTCCGGCCAGTGATCACGACGTGCTGCCGACCGGGCCGGTCGGCCAGCGCGGCCAGCACCTCGTTGATGTCCACCCAGCCCCAATGCAGCGGGTAGCTGAACTCGTCGAGCACGTACAGGTCGTGGACCTGCCCGGCCAACCGGCGGGCGATCTCCGCCCAGCCCTCCATCGCGGCGGTGGCGTGGTCCTCGGCGCTGCCCGGCTTGCGCGCCCAGGACCAGCCCTCGCCCATCTTGTGCCACTCGACCGGGCCGCCCTGCCCGGTCCGCTGGTGCACCTCGTGCAGCGCCCGGAACGCCGACTCCTCCCCCACCTTCCACTTCGCGGACTTGACGAACTGGAACACCCCGATCGACCAGCCCGCGCTCCACCCCCGCAACGCTAGGCCAAAGGCGGCCGTGGACTTTCCCTTCATCGCTCCAGTGTGGACGATCAGCAGCGGCCGGTGTCGCCGCTGCCGGGTGGACAGCCCGTCGTCGGGAATCGTGACCGGTGCGCCCTGGGGCATCTGGACCTCCGTCTAGGCGACAGGCCGGGCGGCAGATCGGGCGGCACGGACCACTCCGACCACCGCGTCGGCGGACAGCTCCTCCAGCCGCACGCACCCGCCACCCAGCGCGAGCGCGAGCCGGTCGGACAAACCCAGCCGGACCGGCCCGGACTCGCAGTCCACCACGATCGAGGCCACCCCGTCGCGACGCAGCAGGCCAGCCGCGGCCAGTGCGGTGTCCATCCCGCCGTGCGTGGCCCGGCCATCAGTGAGGACCACCAGCAACGCCCGCCGAGTGGGATCGCGCAACCGCTCGGCGGCCAGCACCCGCGCCGAGCGCAGCAACCCCGCGGCCAGCGGGGTGCGCCCGCCGGTGCGCAACGCGCGCAACCGGGCGGTGGCGGCATCCACCGCCGAGGTCGGTGGCAGCACCACCTCCGCCTCCGTACCCCGGAAACTGATCAAGCCTACCTTGTCGCGGCGCTGGTAGGCGTCCAGCAGCAAGGACAGCACCGCCCCGCGCACCGCGGACATCCGGGCCCGGGCCGCCATCGAGCCCGACGCGTCGACGGCGAACAGCACCAGGTTGGATTCCCGCCCCTCGCGCACCGCCAGGCGGACGTCGGCCCGATGCACCACCAGCCCCGGGCCACGGCGCCCCCGGTCGCGCTGGTGGGGTGCGGCGGCGGCCAGAGTCCCCAGCAGGTGCAGCCCGCTGCCCTCGGAGGTGGACGCCCGGATCATGCGCCCCGCACTGGTCCGAGCCCGAGACCGCCACCCAGGAACCCCAACACCCACACCAGCCAACTCCAGCACTCGAGCCCGAAACTCGCCCACCCCACCAGAGTTCTCGCCCCGATATGGAGACTTATCGGGGCTATCGGCGGCCGGATAGCCCCGATAAGTCTCCATATCGGGGGCGGCTCCACCGGGGTTGGGGGGGTGGAGGGCTTCGTCGAGCTGCGCACCGTCTAGGGCGGGGTGGTCGAAGGGGTCGCGGCGGCGGCGGTGTGGCAAGGCCAGGGCCGCGGCGATTCGGACGTCGGTCTCGTCTACCGCGTCGGCGCCCCGCCAGGCGGCGTGCGCCAACGCGGTGCGGGCCAGCACCAGATCAGCGCGCATCCCGTCCACCTCGAACGCGGCGCATACCGCGGCGATCCGGCGCACCTCGCCATCCGGCAGCGCCACCGAGGGCAACGCGGCCCGGGCCACCGTGATCCGTTCGGCGAGCGCGGCGTCCTCGGGACGCCAGGCCGTCGCGAAAGCGGCCGGGTCCGCCTCATAGCGCAGCCGGCGGCGGATCACCTCGGCCCGCGTGTCGACATCGCGGGAGGCCGCCACCTCGACAGTGAGCCCGAAGCGATCCAGCAGCTGCGGGCGTAGCTCGCCCTCCTCCGGATTCATCGTGCCGACCAGCAGGAACGACGCGGCGTGCGAGACCGACACACCGTCGCGCTCCACGTGCGCGCGACCCATCGCGGCCGCGTCGAGGAGCGCATCGACGAGATGGTCGGTCAGCAGGTTGACCTCGTCGACGTACAGCACGCCGCGGTGCGCCGCGGCGAGCAGCCCTGGCTGGTAGGCCGAGACACCCTCGGTGAGCGCCCGCTGCAGGTCCAACGAGCCGATCAGGCGGTCTTCGGTGGCACCGACCGGCAGTTCGACCAGCCGGGCCGGGCGCACGAGCTGTCCCACCATCGCGGAGTGCGGGCCGTCCGGGCAAGTCGGATCCGGGGCCGCCGGGTCGCAACCGAAGCGGCATCCCGATACCGACGTGACCGCGGGGAGCAGCGCCGACAGCGCCCGAACGACCGTCGACTTCGCGGTGCCCTTCTCGCCGCGAATCAGCACACCGCCGATCACCGGATGCACGGCGCTCAGCAGCAACGCCAGCCGGAGATCGTCGTGCCCGACAATCGCGGAGAACGGATAGCGGGCGGCACTCACGAGCAGCGGATGCGGGCCGAGGCGTCGCGGCGCATCGGCACGTGCGGGATGCCGTCCTCGGTGAACTCCGCCCCGTCGACCACAAAGCCGTAGGCGCCGTAAAGCGTGACGCAGTGCCGCTGCGCGTCGAGCACACACGGGGCGTCGCCCACCTCGGCCAGCGCCGCCTCGAGCAGCCGCCGGACCCCATGTTGGCGTCGGACCCGCGTGGCGGCGCAGACCCGGCCGATCCGGAACTGACCGTCGGCGGGCTCCAACAGCCGCAGGGTGGCCTGCGGATCCTCCACCATGCCGGGCGGGGCGAGCCAGTAGTGCCGGGTTGTCCGGTCCAGGTCATGGCCGTCCAGCTCCTGATACGAGCAGCCCTGCTCCACCACGAACACCTCGACCCGCAGCCGAAGCAGGGCGTAGATCATGGCGGTCGACAGGTCGGCGGCCAGACTTCGGTGTAACACAATGTGGTCCACCGCTCCTGCCTACCAGATGATCTGACATCGTGGCGGCGTGGCGCGGTATCAGCCCTGGCGGCTCACCCTGAGGTGGCACCTGATCTGGCTGCTCACGGGTGCCTTGCTGGCGGCTTGTGTGACCGCCTTCCAGCACACCACCGCCGTCCAGAAGACTCCCTCGGCAGCCGCCCGGACCCCGATCAACTCCCCCACCAGGCAGCCGACGATCTCCGCGCTACCTCGCCCGGTGCTTGCCTGGGTACTGGGAGCCACGCCGCTGCCACGGCGTCCGGACGGGTTCGGCGTGGTGCGCTCCACCCCCCCAGCGCTGGTGAATCGGCGGCTCACCGCGATCGATCAGCTGCCCCCACCCACCTCGACTTCGTTCGTCTCGACAATCAGCCCGGTGCCCCCTCGGGTGCTGGCCCGGAGCAGCTGGAAACCAACCTGTCCGGTGCAACCCAACCAGTTGCGCTATCTCACCATGTCCTTCCGCGGCTTTGATGCTCGCGCGCATACCGGCGAGATGCTGGTGAACGCTGATGTCGCGCAGGCCGTGGTGGGCGTCTTCACGCGGCTGTTCGCGGCTGGCTTTCCGATTGAGGAGATGCGGATAACGCCGGAAGCCGCGCTGAACCTGACACCAACCGGGGATGGCAACAACACCGAGGCCTTCGTCTGCCACCAGGCCCCTGGCCAGACGCACTGGTCTGCCCATGCCTACGGGTTGGCCATCGACCTCAATCCGTTCGACAACCCCTACGTCAAGGGCGACCTGGTGGTGCCTGAGCTGGCCTCGTCCTACCTCAACCGGAGCTGGGTGCGGTCCGGCATGGCGCTGGACGGCGGGCCCGTGGTCACCGCGTTCGAGTCGGTGGGGTGGACATGGGGTGGGCGGTGGCCGGGGCCGGTGGATTTCATGCACTTCAGCGCCAATGGGCAGTGACCCGTGAGTGGGGGGTTGCGGGGGGGGGGGCCAAGGCACACACGGGGGGCCGGGCGAAGGGGGGGGCGGTGCCGTGGAGCCCCCCGCCC
>JBOHFY010000333.1:0-11447 GCA_050699895.1 Pseudonocardiaceae bacterium | reverse complement strand
GCGGAGGGGAAACGCCCGGACCCATCCCGAACCCGGAAGCTAAGCCCTCCAGCGCCGATGGTACTGCACCCGCCAGGGTGTGGGAGAGTAGGACACCGCCGAACACCCCCACAACAAGGGGGCCCCCACCACACCCCGGGGGCCCCTTGGTTGGGGTTTGTGAACAACGAGAGGATCTGTGACGGTGTCAGCCGGGCCGAATCCGAGTAGAGGTCGGGGCCGGACCGTCGCGGTGCCCGGTCACGCTGCGGGGCGTCGCGGCGCGGGGCCACGCATGGCGAAACGTGGCGCGGGCAGTGAGCGTCTGGACCTTCCCGCAGATGCGGATGCCAGTGAGTTAGATCAAGAAGTCCGTAAGGAACTGTTGACCCTGCCGAAGGGTCTCGCTGACCTTGTCGGGGGCCATTTAGTCATGGTCGCGCGTGCGCTAGAGGAAGACCCGCAGCTGGCCCTGGCGCACGCTCGGTTCGCTCGGAGCAAGGCGGGTCGGGTCGCTTCTGTTCGAGAGGCTGCCGGGCTGGCTGCTTATCACGCCGGGGAATGGTCCGAGGCGTTGGCGGAGTTACGCGCCGCGCGTCGGATGGGTGGTGATCCCGGTCGTCTGGCGGTGTTGGCTGACTGCGAGCGCGCGCTGGGACGGCCGGAGCGCGCCCTGGAGATCGCGCGGAGTCCAGAGGCCAGGCAGCTCGGCACTGAGGAGGCGGTCGAGCTGCGGATTGTGGCCGCTGGTGCACGGCGCGACCTCGGTCAGTTCGACGCCGCGGTGGTCGCGCTACAGGGGTCTGACCTGGATACGGCAGGGGAGGAGCCCTGGCGTGCCAGACTGCGGTACGCCTATGCGGACAACCTGCTCGCCGCTGGTCGAGAGCAGGACGCGATCCACTGGTTCCTGGCCGCTGCCGAGGCCGACGTCGAGGAAGCGACGGACGCGGCGGAGCGCGCGGTCGAGCTCAGTGAGCGGCCAGAACCGGAGTGAGCGGGCTACTGGACGGCTATGATGCGGTGCTGCTTGATCTGGACGGCACCGTGATCCGGGGAGCTGAGGCCGTGTCAGATGCGCCGGAGGTAGTCAACGAGTTGCGCCAAGCCGGACGGGCGGTGCAGTTTATCACCAACAACGCATCGCGGGCGCCCGAGGATGTCGCCAAGCACCTCACCGATCTGGGCGTCCGTACCGCTCCGGAGGAGGTCGTCACCAGCGGTCAGGCTGCGGTGGCTCTGTTGGCGGCCCAGTTTCCCACTGGTGGTGCAGTCCTGGTTGTCGGTGCCCAAGCGCTAGTCGCCGCAGTGCGGTCAGTGGGGTTTCGGCCGGTGACCACGGTATCTGGACGGCCTGTTGCGGTCGTCCAGGGCCACTCTCCGGAAACTGGGTGGGGTCGGCTGGCGGAAGCGTGCCTGGCGATCCGCGGCGGTGTGATGTGGATCGCGTGCAACCTTGACCGTACGTTGCCCACCGAGCGGGGCTTGCTGCCCGGCAACGGTGCCATGGTAGCGGCGTTGCGGGCTGCTACCGACCGGGAGCCCACGGTGGCGGGCAAGCCGGCGCGCCCGTTGCTCGATACGGCCGTGGATCGCATCGGCGCGCGGCGACCCCTGGTGGTCGGCGACCGGCTCGACACCGACATCGCCGGTGCTCGGGCCGTGGGGTTGGATTCGCTGCTGGTGTTGTCCGGGGTCGCGGACGCCGCCGCACTGCTTGCGGCGCCACCAGAGCAACGGCCCAGTCACCTCGGCGCTGACCTCCGGGTGTTGCGCGGGTCTCTGGAGAGGATCAGGATCCAGGCGCGGCCCGGCTGGCGCGTTGAGGTGGCCGATGGTGGCCTGCTCCTGCATGACGACGGGGCTGCCGACGACCCTCTTGACGCGTTGCGGGCGCTGTGCGCCACCTGGTGGGTCGAGCACACTGGGCCGGTGCGGGTGCAGGCGCGTGACGACACCGCCGCCGCGGTGTTGGACGTGGTGGGCCTTGGCGAGGTCGTTCGGTGATCCCACCACCCACATCTACCCTTATCACCGACGCGCTCGCCGGGCTACGGGATCTCGACGAGCTTCCGACCGCGGATCATGTGGCGCGGTTCAGCGTCGTGCACGACTCCCTGAGTGCGGCCCTGTCCAGTATTGACGAGGTTTAGGCGGCCCGAAGGCTTACCTTGGGGCGGAGGTGTGAATGGGGCGCAGGGCCCGGCTGGACGTGGAGCTGGTGCGGCGCGGTCTGGCCCGATCCCGTGAGCACGCCGCCGAGCTCATCGCGCAGCGCCAAGTCCGAGTCGGTGGAGCGACGGCGACAAAACCGGCCACCGGAGTCGACGCGGACACCCCGCTCCTGATTCAGGCGAAGGACAATGAACCCCACTGGGTGTCGCGGGGTGCCCGAAAGCTTCTCGGCGCCCTGGATGGTCTCATCGCCGGCGGCCCGGCTGTAGCGGGTCGACGCTGCCTGGACGCCGGTGCCTCGACCGGTGGTTTCACCGATGTGCTGCTGCACCGCGGCGCCCGGGAAGTGATCGCGGTCGATGTTGGCTACGGGCAGCTCGCCTGGTCCTTGCGCACTGACGAGCGGGTTATGGTGCATGACCGGACGAACGTGCGGACGCTGTGTCCTGAGGCGATCGGTGGTGCCGTCGATCTGACCGTGGCTGATCTGTCGTTCATCTCCCTACGCTTGGTGCTGCCGGCTTTGGTCGGATGCACCAGACCGGAAGGTGACCTGCTCCCCATGGTGAAACCCCAGTTCGAGGTTGGTCGTGAACGCCTGGGCGCTGGAGGTGTGGTCCGCGACCCGCTGTTGCGTGCACAGGCCATGCTGGACGTGCTGGTGGTCGCCGCTGACCTCGGCCTATGCCTCCTCGACGCGACCGCGAGCCCCCTACCAGGGCCGTCCGGCAACGTCGAGTACTTCCTGTGGCTGCGCCATGGTACGGCCGATCCGCTACGTCCGGCCGAGGAGCTGGTGCACGCTGCGGTGCGGCGGGGGCCGCCATGAGGTTCGGGCGTGCGGTCCTGCTGGTGTTGCACACCGGGCACCCGGAGAACCTGCGCACCGCCGAACAGGTCGCGCACCGGCTGGCCAAGGCGGGGACCGGGCTGCGGGTGCTCGCCGAGGAGACCGCGCACCTCGATCCCGCGCTGCGCGACCACGAGGTGCCCACCGGGCCGCGGGCCGCACAGGGTGTGGATCTCGTGCTGGTGCTTGGTGGCGACGGCACCCTGTTGCGGGCTGCCGAGCTGGCCCGGCCTTGCGGCGTTCCCCTGCTGGGGGTGAACCTCGGCCGGGTCGGCTTCCTCGCTGAGGCCGATCTCGACTCCCTCCATCAGGCCGTGCGCGCCATCGTCAACGGCGACTACCTCGTCGACGAGCGGATGACCGTCGACGTCACCGCCAGCCTCAACGGGTCCACGCTGGCCCGCACCTGGGCGCTCAACGAGGCCAGTGTCGAGAAGAGCAGGCGGGAGCGGATCCTCGACGTGGTGCTTGAGGTGGACCGCAGGCCGGTCTCCGGGTTCGGTTGCGACGGGGTGCTCTGCGCTACCCCCACCGGGTCCACCGCCTATGCCTTCTCCGCGGGTGGGCCCGTGGTGTGGCCGGACGTCGACGCGCTCGTGGTGGTCCCCAGCAACGCGCATGCGTTGTTCGCCCGTCCGCTGGTGGTGTCGCCGGACTCAGTGGTCGCGGTGGAGACCGATCCGCGGGGGCATGCCGCGGTGCTCTGCTGCGATGGGCGCCGGACCTTCGCGCTGCCGGCGGGCGCCCGGATCGAGGTGGTCCGCGGGCTCACCCCGGTCCGGCTGGTGCGCCTGCACGACTGCTCGTTCACCGATCGGCTGGTGCGCAAGTTCGAGCTGCCGGTGCAGGGCTGGCGCGGTCCCCGGCCAGCCCCACCGTCGGACTGACGGGCGGGGGTGTCCCTCAGGCACGCGCGGCGCGCTAGGGTGCGGCCCGTGCTCACCGAGATGCGCATCGAAGGCCTCGGTGTGATCGACGAGGCCACCTTGGACCTGCACCCCGGCTTGACCGTGGTGACCGGTGAGACTGGAGCGGGCAAGACCATGGTGGTCACCGGCCTACAGCTGCTCGCCGGCGGACGGGCCGACGCCTCCCGGATCCGGCGCGGCGCCGACCGGGCCATCGTGGAGGGCCGCTTCCGCCCACCCGAGGGCGGCCCGGCGGCGGAACTGGCCAGCGAGGTGGGTGCCCGCATCGATGAGGACGGCAGCCTGATCGCCAGCCGCACTCTCACCCCGGACGGCCGTTCCCGGGCTCATCTGGGTGGCCGCTCGGTCCCGGCCGGGGTGCTGGCCGACCTGGCCGAGGGCATGCTCGCGGTCCACGGCCAGAACGACCAGCTGCGGCTGCTGCGCCCCGGCGAGCAGCGGGCCGTGCTGGACCGCTTCGCTGGTGAGGCGGTGACTGGGCCGCTGAGCGCATACCGCCGGGTTCGGGAGCAGTGGCTGCGCTGCTGCGCTGAGCTCACCACCCGCCGGGATCGTTCACGAGAGCTGGCCAGGGAGGCCGACCTGCTCGGGCACAGTCTCGCCGAGATCACCGCCGTCGACCCGCGGCCGGGGGAGGACTCCGCTCTGCTGGCCGAGGCTCGGCGGTTGGCCGACATCGATCAGCTCCGGGACACCGCCGCCATCGCGCAGTCGGTGGTGTGCGGCGCACCGGAGGACGATCGTGACCAGCCGAGCGCGACAGCTTTGGTGGGGCAGGCTCGCCGCCGGCTCCACGCGGTGGATGACCCCGCGCTGCGGGCGTTGGGGGAACGCCTGGAGGAGGCCGCCGCGGTGCTTGGTGATGTCGGTGCCGAGCTCAGCGGCTACCTCGAGGCCTTGGACGCCGATCCGGCCCGGTTGGAACAGGTGCTGGCCCGCCAGGCCGAGCTCAAGCGGCTCACCCGCAAGTACGCCGCCGATGTCGACGGTGTGCTGGCCTGGGCGCGGCAGGCCCACCAGCGCCTGGCCGACCTGGACACCTCCGACGAGGCCATCGCGGCGCTGGCGGCCCGGCGTGCGGAGCTGGCCACTGAGCTGACCGGGCACGTTACCGCCCTCACTGCGGCCAGGACTGCGGCTGCCCGGGAGCTGGGGGACGCCGTTACCGCTGAGCTCGCCGGGTTGGCGATGGGCCAGGCGCAGCTGTCGGTGGCGGTCTACCCGGCCTTGGCAACCGACGGCGACGAGGCCGCATGCACCGTCGCCGGGGCGCGGTTGCGGGCTGGCCCGGATGGTACCGACGAGGTGGAGCTGCGCTTGGCGGCGCACCCTGACGCCGGGGCGCTCCCGGTGCACAAGGGCGCTTCTGGCGGGGAGCTGTCCCGGGTGATGCTGGCGTTGGAGGTGGTGCTGGCCGATGCCGACCCGGTACCCACGATGGTCTTCGACGAGGTCGATGCCGGGGTCGGCGGACGGGCCGCGGTGGAGATCGGGCGGCGCCTGGCCCGGCTGGCGTGCAGCCACCAGGTCGTGGTCGTCACCCACTTGGCTCAGGTCGCCGCTTACGCCGACCGGCATCTCGTGGTCGACAAGGCGACCCCCGCCACGGGGTTGACCCGCAGCGGGGTCCGGGAGCTTGATGAGGTGGCCAGGGTCGGCGAGCTGGCCAGAATGCTGGCCGGGCTGGATGACACTGATACCGGGCGGGCGCATGCCAAAGAGCTGCTTTTGTCCGCGGTCGCGGACAAAAGCAAGCTCGTGAGTGCGTAACAGCGTTATAGCACTCAATGCCACTCACGAGCTGTCCCTCGGCGCGCCTCCCCGACCAGCGGCGCGGTTTTTGCCACCATTGCCAGCATGAGAATCTCCGGGCTGCTCAGCCGATCCGCCCGTGAGCTGCCTGGGGTGGCCGGGCTGGCCAGGGTGGACCGTCGCGCCGAGGCGCTGGCACGGCGCGTCGGTCGCGGCGACATCGCGGTGTTCGACCAAGTCGACCTTGACCGCAGAACCGCCGATGCGCTGGTGGCAGCTGGGGTCGCCGGGGTGGTGAACGCCGCACCGTCGATCTCTGGCCGATTCCCGAACCTGGGTCCTGAGATCCTCATCTCTGCGGGAATCGTGCTGGTTGACGGGGTTGGCGCGGAGGTGTTGCGGATCAAGGATGGCAGCCGGGTGAGGCTGTACGAGGGCCGGGTGTATGTCGGGGACGCCGAGGTTGCCTGCGGTATCGAGCAGACCGCCAACTCGATCGCCGACCTGATGATCGAGGCCAAGTCCGGGCTGTCCGCTCAGCTTGAGGCGTTCTCGGCGAACACCATCGAATTTCTTCGGCACGAGCGGGCTCTGATCATCGATCGGGTGGGCGTGCCCGACGTCGCGGTTCCGATCCGCGGCCGGCAGGTGCTGGTCGTGGCCGCCGGCTACAACCACACCGCCGACCTGGCCGCGCTCAAGCACTTTATCCGGGAATACCGCCCGGTGCTGATCGGTGTTGAGGCCGGTGCCGACGCGCTGCGCGCCGCTGGGCACCGGCCGCACCTCATCGTCGGTGACCCTTACCAGGTCGAGACCGCCACCCTCACCTCCGCCGATGAAGTCGTGGTGCCCGCCCAGCCCGACGGTTTCGCCCCGGGGCTGGAGCGGATCCAGGACCTGGGGATCGGCGCGGTGACCTTTCCTTCGGTGAGCAATCCGGAGGATCTCGCTCTGTTGTTGGCCGAGGCGCACGGAGCCGAGCTCGTGATCACCGTCGGGTTCCAGGCCACCTTGCATGAGTTTCTCGATCGTGGGCGCTCCGGGTCTAACCCCTCGACGTTTCTCACCCGGCTGAGGCTGGGTGGCAAGCTCGTTGATGGTCCCGCCGCCGCGGCCCTGTATCGCAGCCGGGTGTCGGCGGGTGCGGTGCTGCTCATGGTGCTCGCCGCGCTTGCCGCGGTGGTCGTGGCGCTGCTGGTCTCCCCGGTCGGTGGCGTCCTGCTCAGCGATACCTGGAATGACGTCGTCTCCTGGGCCAAGGGGTGGGGATAGACCGTGATCTCGCTGCGGTACCACGTGATCTCCATCGCCGCTGTCTTCCTGGCCCTGGCGCTCGGAGTGGTGCTCGGATCCACCGCGATCAGCGGCCGGATGCTATCCGGGCTCAGCTCTGACCGGGACCAGTTGGGCCGCCAGGTGAGTGATCTGCAGGCCGAGCGCAACGGGCTGAATGCTCGATTGTCCGATGCCGACATTTTTGGCGCGGCGGTTGCTCCCCGTGTCGTGAGTGGCGTACTGCGTGGTCGTACCGTGGTACTCGTCACCACCGCGGACGCCAATCCGGCCGACCGGGATGCGCTGACCGCGCTGCTGAGCAGCGCCGGTGCCACTGTCACCGGTGAGCTTCAGCTTACCGACGCGTTCACCGATCCGTCCCGCTCTGACCAACTCAGTGAGCTGTCCACCCGCCTGCTGCCGGCTGGGCTGCGGCTGCCCACCGCGTCGGACGCTGGGACGTTGGCCGGTGGGCTGCTCGGCTCCCTGCTCCTGATCAGCCCGCACAACGGGAAAGCGCAGGCCACTCCCGCCGAGACCACCGCTGTGCTGGCCGGGCTCGGCGACGGCGGCTTTGTCCGGGCCGGCCAGCGGGTGACGGCGGCTCAGCTTGTTGTGGTGCTCACCGGCGGCGCGGGTCACGGCAACAGCAGCGCGAACCGGGCAGCGATCCTGGCTCGGTTCGCGACCCAGCTTGATCGTGCCGGCGCTGGCGCTGTCCTCGCCGGTAGGCCCGGGTCCGCCGATGGCAACGGCCCGATAGGCGTCGTGCGGGCCGACACCGCGGCGGCCTCTGTGCTGTCCACGGTCGATGACGTCAGCACTGCGGCCGGTCGAGTGTCGACGGTTCTGGCGCTGGCCGAGCAGGCGCAAGGTCGGGCCGGGCGCTACGGTACCGGCGGCAACGCGCAGGCCGTGGTTCCCGCGCTCCAAGGCTGATCGGCGAGGTGGTGTGCCGAGATTGCCGCTGGCGGTGTTACCGTGAGTTTCCGTGGTCGGCGGCGCGCCGCCAGCCGCAGCGCAACCGGCCACCAATCGAAGGGCCGGTCCGGACCACGGGAGAAGGTCTTGGTCAAGCCCGCCCGCCCAACCAGGCACCTGTTTGTCACCGGGGGAGTCGCCTCCTCGCTGGGCAAGGGACTCACCGCGTCGAGCTTGGGCCAGCTGCTGACAGCGCGCAGGTTGCGGGTGACGATGCAGAAGCTGGACCCCTATCTCAACGTCGACCCGGGCACGATGAATCCTTTCCAGCACGGAGAGGTGTTTGTCACCGATGATGGCGCGGAGACCGATCTGGACATCGGGCACTATGAGCGGTTCCTGGACCGCAACCTCGGCCGCAAGGCCAACGTCACCACGGGCCAGATCTACTCGGCGGTGATCGCCAAAGAACGGCGCGGGGAGTATCTCGGCGATACCGTGCAGGTGATTCCGCATATTACCGACGAGATCAAGTCGCGGATCCTGGCCATGTCTGATCCGGAAGGCGACGACCGCCCACCGGATGTGGTGATCACCGAGATCGGTGGGACGGTCGGGGATATCGAGTCGCTGCCGTTTCTGGAGGCGGCTCGCCAGGTGCGCCATGACGTCGGCCGGGACAATTGTTTTTTCCTGCACGTCTCCCTGGTGCCCTATCTCGCCCCCTCCGGCGAGCTGAAGACCAAGCCGACCCAGCATTCCGTGGCCACCCTGCGCAACATCGGCATCCAGCCCGACGCCCTGGTCTGCCGCGCTGACCGGGAGATCCCCGACGGGCTGAAGCGCAAGATCGCTCTGATGTCCGATGTGGACATCGACGGGGTGGTCGCGGCACCGGACGCGGCGTCTATCTACGACATCCCCAAGGTTCTGCACTCCGAGGGCCTTGACGCCTACGTCGTGCGCCGGCTCGGGCTGCCCTTCCGCGACGTGGACTGGACGGAGTGGGGCGATCTGCTGGACCGGGTGCACGCCCCGACGGAGGTAGTGCGGATCGCTCTAGTGGGCAAGTACGTCGATTTGCCGGACGCATACCTGTCCGTGACCGAGGCGCTGCGCGCCGGGGGTTTCGCGCCTCGAGCCAGGGTTGAGATCCGCTGGGTGCCCTCGGACACCTGCGAGACCCCAGCGGGTGCGGCGGCCGCGTTGGCCGGGGTGGACGGGGTGCTGGTGCCCGGTGGGTTCGGGGTGCGCGGGATCGAGGGCAAGATTGGGGCCGTGCACTATGCCCGCGTCCGCGGGATTCCCGCGCTGGGCTTGTGCCTGGGCCTGCAGTGCATGGTGATCGAGATTGCCCGGAACCTGGCCGGGCTCGACGGCGCCGGCTCGACGGAGTTCGACGCCGTACCCGCGCACACGGTGATCTCCACCATGGTCGACCAGGCCGACGTCGTGGCGGGGCAGCGGGACATGGGTGCAACGATGCGGCTGGGTGGTTATCTGGCGTCGCTTCAACCGGGTTCGGTGGTGGCCCGGGCCTACGGCGCGACCGAGGTCCGCGAGCGGCACCGGCACCGCTATGAGGTGAACAACGCCTATCGGGACAAGCTCGCCGCAGCGGGTTTGGTGATCAGCGGGACCTCCCCGAACGGCCATCTGGTCGAGTTCGTCGAGCTACCCGCTACTACTCACCCGTTCTTCGTCGGCACCCAGGCCCACCCCGAGCTCACCAGCCGGCCCACCCGCCCGAATCCGCTGTTCGTGGCCTTCGTCGCGGCGGCGCTGGGCTACCGGGTTGCGGACCGGTTGGCGGTCGAGATGCCGGCGGGACCGCGGTGAGCCCGCCACACGAGTTCACGGTGCTGAGCAGCGACACCCTGCACGTCGGCCGGGTTCTCGCGCTGCGGCTGGATCAGGTGGTGATGCCCGGTGGGCACGCGGTCGGGCGCGAGATCTTCGAGCACCCCGGGTCAGTGGCGGTTCTGCCGCTGCACGACGACGCCTCGGTGGTGATGATCGACCAGTACCGGCACCCGGTGGGCCGCCGGATGCGGGAGCTGCCGGCCGGGCTGCTCGACGCGCCGGGGGAGGAGCCGCTGGCGGCGGCCCAGCGGGAGCTGGTGGAGGAGACTGGTTACACCGCGCGGGACTGGTCGGTGCTCGTCGACGTGGTGCCCTCGCCCGGGTTCAGCGACGAGGCGGCGCGGGTGTTCCTGGCTCGCGGGCTGACCGAGGTCGGCCGGCCCGCCGGTGGCGACGACGAGGAGGCCGACTTGGACGTGGTCCGGCTGCCGCTGGCCGAGGCGGTACGTCAGGTGTTGGCGGGGCAGATCGTCAGCGCGTCGACAGTCACCGGGGTGCTCGCCGCGCACGTGGTGCTCGCCGGCACCGCCCAGCCTCGGCCGATCGGCGCGCCGTGGCTGGACCGCCCGACTCGCTTCGCCGGCCGTCGCGGCTGAGACCATGCTGGAGAGCGAGCGAGGAAACCAGGGAGGCCCGCCGAGGTGAAGATCGGTGTCCCGCGTGAGTTGAAGATCCACGAGTACCGGGTCGCGATCACGCCCTCGGGGGTACTCGAGCTGACCCGTCGCGGGCATGAGCTTCTCGTGGAACGTGGTGCCGGGGTCGGTTGCGCATTCCCTGACGAGGCTTACCTGGCCGCGGGCGCCCGCATCGTGCCCCAGCCCGACGACGTGTGGGCGCAGGCTGAGCTGGTGCTCAAGGTGAAGGAACCGGTGCCAGCGGAGTATCACCGGATGCGCAAGGGCCAGGTTCTGTTCACCTACCTGCATCTGGCGGCGTCGGCGCGGTGCACGGACGCGCTGATCGACGCCGGGATCGACGCGATCGCTTACGAGACCGTGCAGCTGCCTGACGGCTCGTTGCCCTTGCTGGCCCCGATGAGTGAGGTCGCCGGGCGAATGGCCCCCCAGGTGGGGGCGCACTGCTTGGAGCGCATGCAGGGCGGGCGCGGGGTACTGCTCGGTGGTGTCTCCGGGGTGCCAGCCGGCAAGGTGGTGGTGCTCGGGGCCGGGGTGTCCGGGATGAACGCGGCCACTATCGCACTGGGCCTGCAGGCCGAGGTGGTGGTGCTGGATACCAACATCAATCGGTTGCGGGAGATCGACTTCGTGTACCGGGGCCACCTGCAGACCGTCGCCTCGAACGCCTATGAGGTGGAGAAGGCGTGCGTCTGGGCGGACCTGGTGATCGGGGCCGTGCTGGTGCCCGGCGCCAAGGCGCCCACGCTGGTCGGCCATGACCTCCTCGGCCAGATGCGCCCAGGATCGGTGCTGGTGGACATCGCCATCGACCAGGGCGGCTGCTTCGTTGACTCGCGACCGACGACGCACGCCGACCCCACTTTCACCGTGGGCAACTCGGTGTTCTACTGCGTGGCGAACATGCCTGGCGCGGTACCGCACACCTCCACCTATGCGCTGACCAATGTCACGTTGCCCTACATCCGCGCGCTGGCCGACAAGGGACTGCGCCAGGCGGTGCGTGACGACCCGGCGCTGGCCCGGGGGGTCAACGTGGCGCGGGGCTCGGTGGTACTCGCC
>JBOHFY010000332.1:0-14072 GCA_050699895.1 Pseudonocardiaceae bacterium | reverse complement strand
ACGCGCCGTGCACCGGGCTCGGGGCGCTGCGCCGCCGCCCGGAGGCGCGCTGGCGGCGCCGGGCCGAGGATCTCCCCGGGCTCCTGAGGCTGCAGCGGGAGCTGCTGGTCGCGGCGCTGCGGCTGGCCCGCCCGGGCGGCGTGGTGGCCTACGTGACGTGCTCGCCGCACCTGGACGAGACGGTGGGCGTGGTCGCGGACGTGGTCCGGCGCACGGGTGCCGAGCAGCTCGACGCCAGGCCCCAGTTTCCCGGCCTGCCCGCGCTGGGCGAAGGGCCGCACGTCCAGTTGTGGCCGCACCGGCACGGCACCGACGCCATGTTCTGCGCCTTCCTGCGCCGCTGAGCTACACTGTCAGCTCGCGTACAAGGCGTTCAGGGTCTCGCGGTAGTTGGCCTCCATGACTGGCCTGCGCACTTTGAAGCTGGGGGTCAGCTCGCCGGAGTCCACCGTGAGGTCGTGATCGAGGATGACGAATTTCTTGATTGTCTCCCAGTGGTTGAGCTGCGCGTTCAGCTTCTCCACGTAGTCCTCGACCGTGCCGCGCATGGCCTGGGAGGTCACGACCTCCGGATAGGGCAGTCCGGCCATGTCGTGGTGACTGGCCCAGTCCGCCACCGCGTCAGGGTCCAGCGCGATCAGCGCCACACAGTAGTTGCGCTGGTCACCGTGCACGACCATCCGGCTGGCCAGCGGGCACATCGCGGTAAAGCGACTCTCGATGTGCGAGGGCGCGATGTACTTGCCGCCGGAAGTCTTGAACAGGTCCTTCTTCCGGTCGGTGATCCGCAGGAACCCGTCGGCGTCGATCTCCCCGATGTCACCGGTGGCTAGCCACCCGTCGGCGCTGAGCGCCTGGCCGGTGTCCTGGTCCAGGTGGTGGTAGCCGTCCATGACGCCAGGACCCTTGATCAGGATCTCACCGTCGTCGGCGATCGAGAGCTGGGTACCGGGCAACGGCAGCCCCACGGTACCGAGCTTGACCTGGCCCGGGCGGTTGACCACCGAGGCTGCGGAGGTCTCGGTGAGGCCGTAGCACTCGAGGATCAGGATGCCGGCGGCATGGAACCACTCCGCGATCTGCTCGGACAGGGCCGCCGCGCCGGAGACGAAGAACCGCAACCGGCCGCCGAACCCCGCACGCACCTTGACCAGGACCAGCCTGTCGGCCAGCTTGTGCTGAACAGCTAGCCGCCACGGCACCGGCTTGCCCTGCCTGAGCAGGCAGGATACCTCGAGCGCGACTCCACATGCCCAGTCGAAGATCATGGCTTTGGGCCAACCCAACGAATGTGCGGTGGCAACGCTATGACCGTATGCCTTCTCGAAGATGCGCGGAGCCGCGCCCATGAACGTCGGGCGCACCACAGCCAGATTGGGCGCGATCCGGTCCATCCGTCCGTCGATAGCGGTCGCGAAACCCACCTGCAGCTGGATGCTCAGCAACACCTTGCCGAACGCATGAGCCATCGGCAGCCACAGGTAGTGCAGATCCTCGACGTTCAGCGCGCCCAGCGAGGCGATCGCGGCCCCCACATAGGTCCAGGAGGAATGGCACAGCCGCACGCCCTTGGACCGGCCGGTGGTGCCCGAGGTGTAGATCAGGGTCGCGAGGTGATCCGGACGGATCGCGGCGGTTCGCTCCTCGACGGCGCCGGGGTGCTCGGCGAGGTATGCGGCGCCCAGCTCGGCCAGCCTGTCCAGGGAGATCACCCAGGGGTCATCGCCGCCGTCGGGTGTGCCGTTGAAGGTGACGACTACGCGGATCGACGGTAGCGCGTCGCGCCGCTCGCGCAGCTTGGCGATCTGGTCGTCATCCTCGGCGAAGACAACCCCGCTGCCGGAGTCGGCGAGGATGAACGCGACATCGCCGGAGATCGCCGAGGGATAGACCGTGGTGGTGGCCGCCCCGGCGCACATGATCGCGAGGTCGGCCAGGACCCACTCGTACCGCGTCTGCGACGCGATCGCGACTCGCTGCTGCGCGGTGACACCGAGAGCGATCAGCCCGGCGGCGAGCCGAGTAACCTCCTGGGCAGTCTCGCGCCAGGTCCGGGACACCCAACGGTCCCCAGCGGGGTAGCGAAACGCTTCCCGATGCGGCGTCCGCGCGACCCGGTCGACAAACATCCGCGCCACACTGACCGCTTGGTCGGCGACCACCGCTGGGTGTGCGTCGGCCTGCGCGGGTGTCGTCATCGCGGACCTCCTTCGCCTAGCCGCCTCACCAGGGAGTGTAGGCCTGGCGGGGATCAGCGGACGGCGGTGGCGCTCGGCTGGGCCTGCCGCAGGTCGCGGTCCTTCGTCTCGGGGAGAGCTTTCGTGCAGAACAGACTGAGCAGCGCCAGCGCGCACAGCAGGATGCCGATGGCGACGCTGCCGAATGCCGCCGCCAGCGGCCCGGCTATCAGCGGCGGCATCGCGCCGCCCATGATGCTGGCGAGGTTGTAGCTCATACCGGCCCCGGTGTAGCGATATCGGGTAGCGAACGTCTCGGGCAGGAACGCGCCAGCCGCACCGTAGGCGAGACCCTGCAACCCCAGGGTGACGATCACGCCGACACCGAAGGCCACCGGGGAGCGCGTATCGAGCAGCGGGAACAGCAGCAGCGACCACACCGCCGCGCCGGCACAGGCGGCCATGATCAGGCTGCGCCGGCCGAGCCGGTCCGAAGCGATCGCCGACAGGATGGTGTTCAGCCCCATCACCGCTCCGGCGACGATCCCGATGGACAGCACCAGCGTGCGGCTCAGCGCGGCACCGGTGGGGCTGGTGCCGTAACTGGTCAGGTAGGTCGAGCCGGTGTAGAACAGGGCGAACACGACCGTCAGGCTCCCGGCCGCCAGCAGGATCTGCCTCGGCGCCTGGGTGAGCGCCTCCCGCAGCGGGGTGTTCGGCCTCGGAAGCTGGCGCTGCGCTTGCCGGAAAACCGGCGTCTCCTCGATCTTCAGCCGGACGTACAGGCCCGCCGCGACCAGCGCGATGCTGACCAGGAACGGGACCCGCCACCCATAGTCGAGGAACGACTGGTCGGTGTTCCCGAGGGCGAGGCTGGTGACCAGGAAGGTCGTGCTGGATAGCACCAGCGCGATCGCTGGCCCGAGCTGCGGGAACATCGCGTACCGCCCCCGTCGCCGTGGCGGCGCGTACTCCGCGGTGAGCAGTGTCGCGCCGGCCCATTCCCCGCCCACCGCGAAACCCTGCGCGAACCGCAGCACGACCAGCAGGACGGGAGCCGCGAGTCCGATCGTGGCCGCGCCCGGCAGCAGCCCGATCAGCACAGTTGCGACGCCCATCAGCAGCAGCGTCGAGATGAGTGTGCGCTTGCGGCCGATCTGGTCGCCGTAGTGCCCGAAGCTCACCGCCCCGACCGGTCGGGCGATGAACGCCACCGCGAAGGTAGCGAACGAGGCCACCGTACCGGCGGTCGAACCCAGCGCCGGGAAGAAAACCTTCGGGAACACCAGCGCGGCGGCCGTACCGTAGATGAAGAAATCGTAGAACTCGATAGTGGTCCCCACACAGCTGGCCAGCGCCACCCGGCGCATCATGGCACCAGCGGGCATCGCCCCCTCCGCGCTAGTCATCCGTCCCCCCAGGTCTCCCGCACAGCATGCCGACCACATGAGTATCACCTCGACGCGTGGTTACTTCCTATCAGTAGCGTCTGGGGTGTTCATGGTGTTCACCCAGGGGAGGAGAGCCACCGGTGGCTGCCAGATACCTCGACCGTTCCCGGACCGTCGCGCCACCCGGCTGGAGCCGGTGGCTGGTCCCACCGGCCGCCTTGTCGATCCATCTGGCGATCGGCCAGGCCTACGCCTGGAGCGTGTTCAAGAAGCCGCTGGAAGCCTCGCTGGGCATCTCCGGGGTGGCCAGCGCGCTGCCGTTCACGCTGGGGATCGTGATGCTGGGCTTGTCCGCGGCGCTGTTCGGCACCAGGGTTGACCGCAACGGCCCGCGCTGGGCCATGGTCATCTCGATGTGCTGCTTCTGCGGCGGGTTCCTCCTCTCCGCGCTGGGAGTGTCGATCGGGCGGTACTGGCTGGTGGTCCTCGGCTACGGCGTCGTCGGCGGGATCGGGCTGGGCATCGGCTACATCTCCCCGGTATCCACGCTGATCACGTGGTTCCCCGACCGGCCGGGCCTGGCCACCGGTATCGCGATCATGGGTTTCGGCGGCGGGGCGCTGATCGCGGCGCCGTGGTCGAGCTCGATGCTGACCGCGTTCGGCGCGACCGGCGTGCATCCCGACCCGGGCGGCATCGCGAAGGCGTTCCTGATTCTCGGCGTCGTCTATGCGGTGTTCATGTCGCTGGGATGGCTGCTGATCCGGGTACCGGCGCGGGGCTGGAAGCCCGCGGGGTGGGAGCCCGCGGCGCACCCGGTGGGCGGGCTGATCAGCGCGGGCAACGTCGCCGCGCGCACCGCGATCCGGACCCCCCAATTCTGGCTGCTGTGGGTGGTGCTGTGCTGCAACGTGACGGCGGGCATCGGCATCCTGGAGCGCGCGGCGCCGATCTACACCGACTTCTTTCCCGGCAGGGCCGGGCTCACCGCCGCGGCGGCGGGTTTCGTCGCGATTCTGTCGCTCGCCAACATGCTCGGCCGGTTCGTGTGGTCCTCCACGTCCGACGTGCTCGGCCGCAAGAACATCTACCGCCTGTACCTGGGCCTCGGCGCACTGCTCTACCTGGCCCTGACGCTCACCACGAACGCCAACAAGGTGGTGTTCCTGGTGTGCTGCATGCTCATCCTGTCGTTCTACGGCGCCGGATTCGCCACCGTGCCCGCCTACCTGCGCGACCTGTTCGGCACGTACCAGGTCGGCGCGATCCACGGCCGGCTGCTCACCGCGTGGTCGGTTGCGGGGGTGCTTGGCCCGGTGATCGTCAACGCGATCGCGGACAACCGGATCGCGGCTGGGGTGACCGGTCCGGGCCGCTACACCCCGTCCTTCTCGATCATGATCGGGTTGCTGATCATCGGGTTCGTCTGCAATGAGCTCATCCGCCCGGTCGACTCGAGGTTCCACGAGCCGGCGTCCGAGGCGACGGCGGGACAGGCGGTGACGGCATGAGCACGCGGACGACCGGATCGGCGTCGAGCTCGCGCGTAGTCCTCACCACGCTGGCCTGGGCGTGGGTGGCCGTGCCGTTCCTGTACGGCCTGTACCAGCTCCTGGTCAAGATCCCAGCCCTGTTCGGCCGCTGACCCAGAAACTGTTAGGGTCCGCCACGCGCCCTGGGGCGTCGGTAGGCGTCGCTGCTGGGAGTAGCGGCCTGGTAGTCAGCATGCCCGCTCTGGAGGGCTTCGACGATGACGTTGGTAGGTCAGGACCCGCGCGCTGTGGTGCACGATCTGGTGGCTGGAGTGGCGCCCCTCGACGATCACGAGGCGCAGGACAAGGCCACCACGCTGCGATGGGTTCGGTCAGGCGCGCCACTGTTCCGGATCGCCCGTCCCGCCACGCCCGACCAACACCTGTGTGTCTACTTCGCCTTGTTCGATGAGACGCGGCGCACGGTCCTGCTGGTGGACCATGTGAAGGCGGGGTTGTGGCTGTTCCCCGGAGGCCATGTCGATGATGGTGAGGACCCGCGCACCACGGTGGCACGGGAAGCGGCCGAGGAGCTGCGGATCGACGGTCAGTTCCACCCGCGATTCGGTGACGATCCGCTGTTCCTGACAGTCACGAAGACGCGCGGTGAGGACAGCCACACGGATGTGTCGTTCTAGTTCGTGCTGGCCGCTGATCAGGACATGCGGATCGAGGCCGATCCGCGAGAGGCGAACGAGGTCCGCTGGTTCGCCCTGGACGACCCCGCGCAGTGGGCGCACGACCGGTTCGACCCGCACATGGCGCGTTTCCGCGCCAAGCTCCTGGCCCGCCTGGGCACTCCAGTGCTGATGAGCTAGCGGGTCACAGCCCGATGGTGGTCAGTAGGGCCGTGCACGCATCCTATGACACCAAGTGCTCTTGCTTATGTTGAACCTCTGACCAAGCTCACGCGCTGTCGTACCGGCGCGGCAGCAAGGGATCAACCTGTGCAGGTCCGCCTCGCTCAGTTGTTTCGTAGTTATAGTTCGCCACGTTCGGCAAGCGTTGTGTGAAGGCGTTGGTACTGGGGCGTTTCTGACAAGCTTTGTGCTTTTTGGAGAGTTTGCGCTGCGATCTTGGCGACTTCTCGCTTGTCCCAATCATCGCCCAGCCCGCGCACGAGTTGGTTAAGGATTTCTAGAGTTTTCACATCTGACGCTCGTTCAGCGGCTCGTTCAGCGACTTTGTGTGTCCAGGCAATCCGCCCGTGGGTCGTTGTGACGGTTTGTAGAGTGAGATCAAGCCAGGTGTCAGTGTCGATGCTGCCGATTTCGGCGTACCAGCCGAATCCGGCAAGTGAGTCCGCAGCGTTCGCACTGAGAACGAGTGTCCAAAACTGGACGGCTACGACTACGAGTTCAGGCGGCGCGTCGTCGGAGCGCAGGAGTCTTCCGATTATTTCGCCGGCAGTCGACAGTAGTTGTTTTGAGGCAAAGAATTTTACTGCTTCCTGGGTAGAGCATCCGGGCGCATTCCGCAGCATCGCAACCAGGTAATGCTCAAGGGCATGCTCGACCCGCCGTTCGACGGCGTTTTTGACTGCCATCGGATAGTTTTCCAGCAGCCATCGATTGGGCTGGCCCCATCTAATGGCCAAATCCACCGTCGTCTGCCCCAGCCCCGTGGGTGCGGCGTCGCTGAAAAGTTGATCGCGGTGTTGCTCGACCCAGTCGCCAGCGACGTAGCGGAGGAAGCCAATGCGAGTTGCCAGAATTGCCCGATGTTCCGCGCCGTTTCGACCCTCCAACTGCAGAATTGATGACAGAACGCCCAGGGCGTCAGAGCGGACCATGTTTTCCAGTCGGTATTCGTGCCCTAGGAATGATAGAGCTGTTTTCAGCGCTTTGGTGCATGGCCTGTTGATCGCAGTTTCCAACGGATCGAAAGTCTCGCCAAGGAGGCCGGACGGTTCGTCCTTATTCTCGATTTCGGCGCGCAAGATTGCCCAGACTTCATCGCGCCGGCTGCCGAATCCAAGATCGGAAACCGCCATAGTTTCAATCACCGCAACACTGGCGTGCTCGGCTGGGCGCCAGCCGTGATCAAAGTCCTCCGGATCGCCTCCAAGGGCAGTTGCCGGCCAAGGGTGGGCACGCACCAGCTCGATGAGGTCAAGTAGTTCGTCCACGGGGACACCGGACAGTGATTGCGCGTCGGCTAGCCCTTGCAGGTAGTGGTGAATGTATGTCGGATGTCGCAGCAGGCTGGCTGTTGCTACCGGTTCGCTTGCCCATCCTGCTGGGTTGGCTTTCACTACGGCTTGAAGAGTTCGGCCTAGCCCACGGGGGCTGATGAGCCATTGCGAGGGGCCCGGACGCCATGCTGCGATCCACTGTGCGCCGTCTTCTGGCGACATTGCTTGCAAATTTTCTTCACTAAGCGGGCTTTGACTCCAGCCGCCCGAGGTTTTCGGCGCCGACTGCGCTAGCGACTGGCGTGATGGCTGACCATAGGCGGCGGACATCACGGCTATTGCCGTAGTCCACGGGGCGATGACAGGCTGCGGAAGGATCGCACTCCACCTCAATAGGTAACGGTGCTGCACCGGTACGTTCCCGGCAGCCAAAGCGGCGCTGAGTTCTGCGACGGTCGGCGGCACTCCAGCAGCCTCAGCCCACACGGCAATATAATTGTCCTCAGTTGACCCGGCGAAGACTCGATCAACGACACGCAGATCATCACTTGTCGGGTATCGCGACGAAATTCCTCGGGCGACCTCGGCGATCAGATCCTCAGGCTTGACCGAAGGTGCATCACCTAGCAGCCAGCTGCGCACCCGCTGTGTGATGTCATCGGGCAGCGGTGACATCACGCCCAGAAGCTCGCGGGCGTCTGCCCATGCAGAGGCTTTCTGGAGGGCGCGCACAAGCGTGCGCAACAGGGCATGAAACGGCTTGTGCTTACGGTACGGAGGTACTTCTTCGTCTAGGTGTGCCATGTTGTCAACGAAAAAATATCGTCGATCATGATCACTCGATGGCACCTTTTGAAGCTTGTGGCACAACAAAATAATACGAGCCGCGTAATTTTCCGCAGTCATACCCTCGACGAGCTTGGCTAGCAACGGCTCTGGATGCAGGTCGCCTTTGAGCCATGTTTCACTGTTGAGAACTATGTCGCCAACCGCTACGACGAACGGGTCCTTGGGGTCGCCGCTAGCAGCTGCGAATATGGCCAAGATCGCAATCATGGTGAAGCTGCGATGCTTGTGCAATGCTGACTGGATTACATTCCTGGCATGCGGGCAGACGTCGACGGCGGCCCGCGCGATGTACCATGCTTTCTGTGGTTGCGACCCCCAACGCTCCATCATTCGTTGGAGTACGCCAGCAACGCCAGTGTCATATTCATCCTTCAGGCCCATTACGGCAGCGAACGCCGGCCATGCCGCCTGGCCCGCTGGTGGCTCCAGCAACTCAGATTCAGTCAGAACAGTAAGCCACGCTGGAGTCTGAATCCTCGACAAGAAATAGTGGAGATGGTTCGGTCCGGCTAGCAATGCCACCAACGCAGACACATCGCCAGGCCCTGGACTGTCCACAGTAGCCAGTAAATCCAGTTCGGCGTGACGAACTACAGGCGGCAAGAACAACCGCCGAAGGATCGCCAAACAGTTCGCCCACATCTGCCGCGCCTCGTCCATGCTCACCCCATGGTGAACAGCCTCATCCAGGTGGCTCAGCACCTTCTGATAGTCACCCACCGGATCCCTACCGGACGTCAGTGGTTGCGCCCCTGTCCGGTTCGCTACCACGGCTATCAGCCGCTTCTGGTGAGCGCCCTGCTCCTGATGTGTTAACGCCATGTCGTCAATGCGAGACAGCAAGTCTTGCAACGCGGCGTCGCTATCTTCGCTGGGGAGATTCTTCGTCTGTTCGTAACGCCGCTTGGCTTCAACGACTGACCGTGATCTCGTCTTCCACTGCCCGCCATCACCAGTGTCCTGCGATGCAGTTATAGAGCTTTCATCGCCTCCCGAAGGCAATATGCGATCATGTCAGCGACCCGAGGCGCGCCAGCAGGCGGTGAAGATAGCAAAGTCTGTGCAGACCGCAAAAACTCCACTGCGCGCCGACCATGATCGAGAAACTCGACCATCAGATGGTCAAGCAAGCCCTCATCCAGATCACCAGCCACCGTCACTGTCTACCACCAACGGGCGCACGCATTGGACCCAGCAGACCGATCATGCACGACGCTGGCCCTCCCCGATCAGCGATACACTCAAACCGAGCTTCTCAAGCACTCCGCGTGGAGGTTTTTCAGCAGGTCAGAGGCTCGAATAGGCGCGCGCCAGGTGCACCAAACTTCCTGGCCAGGTCTGCTGCCGACGCTTGATGTCGGTGATCGGAACGCCGTCGAGCACCCCGCCAGCGGCTCTCACCGCCCGGCCACTGCTCCCAGGCGGTGCCGGGGGGACAACCGGGCTGATGATATTAATGCAGTCGACGTCTCGGCGCGCAACGTGATCCGGACCCCGCAGTTCTGGTTGTTGTGGGTGGTGCTGTGCTTCAAGGTGACGGTGGGCATCGGCATCCTGGAGCGCGCGGCGCCGATCTACACCGACTTCTTCCCCGGCAAGGCCGGGCTCACCGCTGCGGCAGCGGGTTTCGTCGCGATCCTGTCGCTGGCCAACATCCTCGGCCGTGTCGTCTGGTCGTCCACCTCCGATGTGCTGGGCCGCAAGAACGTCTACCGCATGCACCTGCGTGCCGGCGCACTGCTCTACCTGGTTGTGACGCTGACCACCAGCGCCAACAAGGTGGTGTCCTGGTGTGCTGCATGCTCACGACCGGATCGGGTTCGACTGGATCGACGTCGAACGGGCGCGCGGTGCTCACCGCGCTGGCCTGGACCTGGGTGGTCGCACCGTTCCGGTACGGCCTGGACCAGCTTGTGATCAAGATTCCGGCCCTGTCCGGTAGCTGACCCCGGGGGTGCCGTACTTCGCCAGCATCGACACTTCGCCGCGTGCCGCGCATGGATCGGGGTGGACAACGCGATCAACCGTGGCTACATTTGCTAGTGATGAAGTAGCCACTTGGAGGTCGCCCTATGGAGATAGGTATCCGTGCCTTACGGAATGGACTGAGCCGGCATCTGGCCGAGGTTCGTCGTGGGCGCACGGTGACCGTGACCGATCATGGGAAGGTGATCGCCCGGATCGTGCCGGCAGGTACCCCGACGGCACTGGAGCGGCTGATCGCAGAGGGGCGCGTGTGCCCGGCGAGGCGGCGCATCCGGCCGGTTCCCGAGCCGATCGCCGCCGCCGGCACGGTGAGTGATCTCGTAGCCGACCAGCGGCGGTGATCTCATATTTCGATACCTCGGCGCTCGTACCGCTGCTGATCGCAGAACCGAGTAGCGGGTTGTGTCAGCGGTTGTGGGAGGAAGCTGACGCTGTCGTCACCACGCGGCTGGCGTACGTCGAGGCCGCTGCCGCGTTGGCGCAGGCACTGCGATTAGCCCGGCTCACCGAGCAGAGTTACAGGTCAGCGATCCGCATCCTGGATGTGCTGTGGGACGAATTCGAGGTCATCAACGTGGACGACCAGATCGTTCACCGCGCGGCGCAACTGGCGTACACCTGCGCGTTGCGCGGCTACGACGCCGTGCATTGCGCATCTGCGGAGCAGCTTGACGACGGCGATGTCGTTGTGGCCACTGGTGACCAGAAGCTGCTCGATGCGTGTAGGTCGCTGGGCATGGCGACCGCTGACGTCAATCAGTGAGTGGCAGTCCGGACGACACCAGAATCAGGAACGAGGTCTCCTCATGCTCGCCCTGGAGGGCTTTGAAGATGAGGGGCTTGTCGCGGAAGCGTGCCATGCGCGGGTCGAACCGGTTACCAACCAAGCCGCCCACCCCACCGGTTCGCTACCTCCTCGGTACCCTCGACTCAAGGCACCCCATCCAACGCAGGAGGTGTTCACCCCGTGCCTGACATGCCGACCGGCGTGCTCGTCCGGCTCTACCGCATCGAGCGCCGCATGAGCACGGTCTCGCTGGCCACCCATGCCGGCATCACGGTGCGCTACCTGGAGATGATCGAGGCTGGTGGTAAGACACCGTCGGTGCCGGTGCTGCGCAAGTTGGCCAAGGTGCTGAAGGTGCGCACGTCAGCCCTGCTGGGTGAAGCACCAAGCGAGGATCATGAGGGGCCGGTGAACCCCCGCCTGGCCGAGGTCGAACGGGCGTTATTTACCTACCGCTCCGTGGCGCTCGTTGATCCGAGACAGGTCCCCGCGTTGGATGAGTTGGGTGAGCAGATCCGCGCCGCTCAGCAAGCGTGGTTCACGTCACCGAGCAAGTACAGTGATGTTCTACGGGTGCTGCCGGATTTGATTGTCAACAGTGAGCGAGCCGTGCACGAACACGGGCGCTCAGTGCAATCCTGCCACCAAATCTCGGAGCTGTACCGATTGGCCCGGCCGGTGTTGAAGACCGTCGGACGTGTCGATCTCTGTGGGCTAGTGTCGGACCGGGCCATGCGCTACGCCGAGGAAACCGAAGACCCGCTCTTGATCGCGGCGGCTACCTGGAGCCTTGGCCATGCAATGTTGTCCGACGATATGCCTGCCGGGGCCTTGGATCTTGCCATGAGAGGCAGTGAGGCGCTGGAGCCATTACTGCCGGACGGGATGCCGGAGCACTTTTCGTTGTATGGTGGATTGCTACTGGTGGGGGCCATTGCGTCGCTGCGTACCGATGATCCGTGGCGGGCTCGTGAGCTCCTGCGTGGACCAGCTCGTAAGGCCGCTCTGCGGGTTGGCGAGGGGCACAATTACCACCTGATGGTGTTCGGACCGACAAACGTCGGTATTCATCTGGTCAGCGTCGAGCATGAGCAGGGTGAGGTATCAGAAGCTCTCCGACTGGCCGATGAGGTTGATATCTCCCTGATTCCGTCTTTGGGGCGGAAGACCAGCCATCTGTACCAGGTCGCCCAGTGCTATGAATTTCGCAACAATGATGCGGCCGTATTTGTACATCTGAAGATGGCCGAACGGCTCTGTCCGCAAGACTTCCAGCATAAGCGGGATGTGCGCAGTATGGTCACTACCCTCGTCAAGCGCGCCAAGCCGTCGTATGCCCCGGAAGTACGGGAATTCGCCGGACGGATCGGCCTGCTGAACTGACATCATCTGTCTGTCCGGGTAGCAGCGTGAGCAGGCCGAACTGATCGTTCGGGAAGGCTGCGTTTCGGTTCTGGTGGATCGTTCACCGTTAGCGTTCCTGCCGTGGCCCCAGGGCCGGGCTGAGCGCTGAGCCGGTGTGCGTCCTCCATGGGACGCCTCCCCCCGCTTCCACCGGCCTGGCATTGCCCGGTCCTGGGCGCCATCCACGTGAGACGACTCGGAGATGGCGGGACCACGTGCAGTGTGAGAGCGACCTGATAGCCCAAGGCACTGATGAACATCGTCGCGATGTGGCCTTCGGGAGTCCTGATCTTGCGTCGAGCAGAGGCACTACGCGCCGCTTGATTGCGGCTGGTGAACGGTTGCAGCGACGGACCAATTGGCCGACTGGCCCGTCGGTCATTGAGGGAGAGGTTCTCGGGAGCGACCCACTTACTCTTCCGGTGCATACCGTAGAACCGTATTTTGAGCCGTGAGTAATGTTTGGGAGATCCATTGCCGTGTGCTTCTGGAACGGCTTGAGAAGCTAGCTGACCAGATCAGGAGAAATGGAAGAATCGCGCCAGAGGCACGCGAAGAAGAAACGGTACGGTTGCTTGTCGGTGTGGTTATGCTACTCAGGCAACACCGCGTCAACAAACGGGGTCAGTGTAAATACTGTGGGTGGACGAGGTGGACCTGCCGATTGTGGCGTAGACGGCCGCGGTGCACAGTGCATCTCAGTATCGACTTCGCTACGAGGCAGCGCTTAGACATCGTGCAGCAGTAATTGCAGAAGAACCATAAGACGCAACCAAAATGTGAGTGACGTGCGGGAATAATTGGCGAAAGAACGCCGTCGCGCGCATACGCGATCACGAGCGGCCGGTACGGGTCAGCTGGTCGGACGGTGACCGTGACGGTTCGCGGTCACTTTCTTGGTCGCCCGCGGGGATGGTGTCGATCACATCGGGCCGGCGGTTGTTCAGGCCAACTTGGTTCAGGCCAACTGTGTTCAGGCCAACTGTGTTCAGGTCAACTGTGTTGGGTCGAGGATGAGGTCGGCGCGGTTGGCGGTGGGCGCAATCAGGCGGGCGTTGCGCTCGTCGCTGCCGGAGGTGCGCTCGGCGGCCTGTTCTGCGGTACGGCCGTACCGGCGATGCCGGGCGGTGAGCCACCCGCGGCGGGTCCGCTCATCGGGCGCCAGGAACCACACCTCGTCCAGCAGGCCGCGGATCGCCGACCACGGCGCGGTGTCGAGCAAAAGGTAGTTGCCCTCGGTGACGACCAGGGGAACACCGGGCGGCACCGGCACCGCGCCCGCGATGGGTTCCTCGATTGAACGCTGGAACTCCGGAGCGTAGATGGTGTCGGCCTCGGGTGTGCGCAGCCGGCGAAGCAGCGCGACGTAGCCGGCCGCGTCGAACGTGTCCGGAGCCCCCTTGCGCTCGGTGCGCCCCATCCGCTGCAGCTCCGCTTGCGCCAAGTGGTACCCGTCCATCCCCACCAGCACCGCGGCGCCGCCCAGCGCGCCGATCAACCGTCGTGCCACCGTCGACTTACCCGCCCCGGGAGCCCCGGTGATACCCAGGATGCGCCGGCTATCGCCGTCGACGAGCGCTTGCGCACGGGCTAGCAGATCGGGCCAGCGCACCGGATCTCGGGCTAGGGCATCGGCTGCCTTTCCCCGGTATCCACGCTGATTACGTGGTTCCCCGACCGGCCGGGCCTGGCCACCGGCATCGCGACACGTGACGGCGGGCATCGGCATCCTGGAGCGCGCGGAGGGTTGTGCTGTTCCTGTACGGCCTGTACCAGTTACTGGCCAAGATCCCAGCCCTGTTCGGCGGCTGA
>JBOHFY010000331.1:0-9105 GCA_050699895.1 Pseudonocardiaceae bacterium | reverse complement strand
GCCTACGGTTGATCACCGACATGGTGGTTTACACAGTCAACCGCATGCCGAAGTGGAACCCAATCAACATCTGTAGTTACCACTTGCAGGAGGCGGGCGCGACGCCGGTGCAGGAGATCGCCTACGCCATGTGCACGGCGATCGCCGTGCTGGACTCGGTGCGTGACCGCGGACAGGTCGCGCCGGAGGACTTCGCCACCGTCGTCGGGCGGATGTCGTTTTTCGTCAACGCCGGAGTCCGCTTCGTCGAGGAGATGTGCAAGCTGCGCGCCTTCGGGCGGCTGTGGGATGAGACCTGCCGGGAGCGCTACGGCGTGGCCGACCCCAGGCTGCGCCGATTCCGGTACGGCGTGCAGGTCAACTCGCTGGGGCTGACCGAGCAGCAGCCGGAGAACAACGCCCAGCGCATCGTGCTGGAGATGCTCGCGGTGACGCTGTCCCGGGATGCCCGGGCCCGCGCGGTGCAGCTGCCCACCTGGAACGAGGCGCTGGGCCTGCCCCGGCCCTGGGACCAGCAATGGGCGCTGCGGATGCAGCAGGTGCTGGCCTATGAGACCGACCTGCTGGATTACGAGGACCTCTTCGAGGGCTCCCGCGTTGTTGAGGCGCGGGTCACGGAGATTGCCGCCGGGGCCCGCGCGGAGATCGACCGGGTGCAGGGCATGGGCGGGGCGATCGCCGCCGTCGAATCCGGATACATGAAATCCCAGCTGGTGTCCTCGCTGGCCGCGCGCTGCCGCCGGGTGGAGGACGGCGAGGATGTGGTCGTCGGGGTGAACCGGTTCACCGAGACCGACCCCACCCCGCTGCACACGGACGGAGACGGGGCCATCGAGACCGTCGACCCGGCGGCCGAGGACCGGGTGATCGAGGCGATCCGGGCCTGGCGAGCCGGCCGAGACCCCGTGGCGGCAGGCCAGGCGTTGCGCGAGTTGGCGCGGGCCGCCACGACCGACGCCAATCTGGTCGAGGCGTCGATGGCCTGCGCTCGGGTGGGCGTCACCACGGGGGAGTGGGCCGGGGCGCTGCGCGAGGTGTTCGGTGAGTACCGGGCGCCGACCGGCATCGCCGGTGCGTCAGCTGCCGTCGGCGGAGCCGGCAGTCAGGCTGCGGGCCAGGCTGGGGAGGCGATCGCGCGCGTCCGGGACCGGGTGCGCGCCCGGGGCGAGGAGCTGGGTGAGCGGCTGCGGATGCTGGTCGGCAAGCCCGGCCTGGACGGGCACTCTAACGGCGCCGAGCAGGTGGCGGTCCGAGCCCGGGACGTCGGCTTTGAGGTGATCTACCAGGGCATCCGGCTCACCCCGGCGGAGATCGTCGCGGCTGCGGTGGCCGAGGACGTACATGTGGTCGGGCTGTCGGTGCTCTCTGGTTCGCACCTGGCAATGGTGCCCGCGGTGGTCGACGGGTTGCGCGCGGCGGGTGCCGGTGACGTGCCGGTGGTGGTCGGCGGGATCATCCCGCCCCAGGACGCCGAGTCGCTGCGCGCCCAGGGCGTGGCCAAGGTGTTCACCCCCAAGGATTTCGAACTTACCGACATCATGAACCAGATCGTGGACCTCATCCACGGCAGGGGTGAGCCTCCCTAAGACCTACTGTGGGGGTATGAAGGTTGAGCGGGACGGGGACGTTGTCCGCATTACGATGACTCGTCCGGAACGGCGTAATGCGTTGTCCGCTGAGCACCTCGTCGAACTGCGGGACGCGTTCATCGACGCGGGGCGGTCCGACGCCACCGGCATCGTGCTTGCTGCCGAGGGCCCGGTGTTCTCGGCGGGTCACGACTTCGCCGACGTGTCCTCGCGCGACCTCGCCGGGGTCCGGGAGCTGCTGGCGCTGTGCACCGAGGTGATGCGCACCATCCAGTCGGTCCCGCAGGTCGTCCTCGCCCGGGTGCACGCGCTGGCCACCGCGGCGGGCTGTCAACTGGTGGCCTCCTGCGATCTCGCGGTGGCGGCCGAGTCGGCGGGTTTCGCGCTGCCCGGCGGCAAAGGCGGCTGGTTCTGCCACACCCCCGCGGTTCCGGTGGCCCGGTCGATCGGGCGCAAGCGGCTGATGGAGATGGCGCTGACCGGCGACGTGGTGGATGCCCGCACTGCAGAGCGATGGGGGTTGGTCAACCGGACAGTCCCGGACGCCGAGCTGGACGCCGCCGTGGACGACCTGCTCGCCCGCGCTACCCGCGGTAACCGGACCAGCAAGGCGCTGGGCAAGCGGACCCTCTACGCGCAGCTGGACCGACCCGAGGCGGACGCCTACGCCATCGCGCTGGAGGTAATGGCCGCCGCCTCGCAGACCGCGGCTGCCAAGGAGGCCATGGCCGCCTTCCTCGAGAAGCGCCGGCCTGTGGATAACCCGTGAGTGGCGATACGACCTATCACTCGTATCGCCACTCACGGGTGCACGCTAGCGTGCACAAATGCGCCTTGTGATCGCCCAATGCCAAGTGGACTACATCGGTCGCCTGACAGCGCATCTACCGATGGCACCCCGGCTGCTACTGGTCAAGGCGGACGGATCGGTGAGCGTGCACGCCGACGGTGGCGCCTACAATCCGTTGAACTGGATGAGCCCGCCGTGCACGCTGACCGAGCAGCCGGGACGCTGGACGGTCACCAACCGCGCCGGTGAGCAACTGATCATCGAGATCGACGAGGTGGCGCACGATTCACGCCATGAGCTCGGGGTGGATCCCGGGCTGGTCAAGGACGGCGTCGAAGCCCACCTGCAGGCCCTGCTCGCCGAGCACACCGCGACGCTGGGCGCTGGGTTCACCCTGATCCGCCGCGAATACCCCACCGCCATCGGGCCGGTTGACCTGCTGTGCCGGGACGGTGACGGCGTGACGGTGGCGGTGGAGATCAAGCGCCGGGGCGAGATCGACGGAGTGGAGCAGCTCACCCGGTACCTGAATTTGCTCAACCGGGACCCGCAACTCGCCCCGGTGCGCGGGGTGTTCGCCGCCCAGCAGATCAAACCACAGGCGCACACGCTCGCCACCGACCGCGGCATCCGCTGTGTCACGGTCGACTACGACGAGCTGCGCGGCGCCGAGAGCGTCGAGCTGCGGTTGTTCTGAGACCCGCTCGCGGCGCGGTGCCCGTACTCTGCGGTATAGGCCGATGCGGGGAGAGGACGACGATGGCGCAGAGCGTGGGCAGCAGCCAGCCGCAGACCCGCTACGAGGAGACCTGCTTCCCGTCGCTGGACCCGCGAACCGGCGAGGTCATCGCCTACCACCAGGTGGATGACGAGGCGGCGGTGCGGGCGGCCGTCGGTCGCGCCCGGGAGGCGGCCGTGTGGTGGGGCGGGCTCGGGTTCGCGCGGCGCCGCCACCGGTTGCTGTCCTGGCGCCGCGCGCTGACCCGGCGGATCGACGAGCTGGCCGGGCTGATCACCGCTGAGACCGGCAAGCCGCGGGATGACGCCCGGATGGAGTGCGTGCTTGTGGTCGCGCACCTGGACTGGGCCGCGCGCAACGCCGAGCGGGTGCTGCGCCGCCGCCGGGTGGGATCGGGCCTGTTGATGCTTCAGGAGGCCTCGACGGTGGA
This sequence comes from Pseudonocardiaceae bacterium, assembly GCA_050699895.1. Taxonomy (GTDB): domain Bacteria; phylum Actinomycetota; class Actinomycetes; order Mycobacteriales; family Pseudonocardiaceae. The sequence continues at coordinate 5,557 of JBOHFY010000331.1, read as the reverse complement.
GTACCAGCCCTACGGCGTGATCGGGGTGATCGGGCCGTGGAACTATCCCGCCCACACCCCGATGGGGTCGATCGGTTACGCGCTCGCCGCCGGTAACGCCGTGGTGTTCAAGCCCAGCGAGCTGACCCCCGGCGTGGGCCTGGCGCTGGCCGAGAGCCTCGCCTCGGTGGTTCCTGAGTACCCGATTCTGCAGGTCGTCACCGGTTTCGGCGAGACCGGCGCGGCGCTGTGCCGGGCCGGGGTGGGCAAGCTGGCGTTCACCGGGTCCTCGGGCACCGCGAAGAAGGTGATGGCGACCTGTGCTGAGACGCTCACCCCGGTGGTGCTGGAGTGCGGCGGCACAGACGCGCTGCTGGTCGACGCGGACGCCAACCTCGCCGCGGCCGCCGACGCCGCGGTCTGGGGAGCCATGACAAATGCTGGGCAGACCTGCGTCGGGGTGGAGCGGGTGTACGTCGTCGACGACGTCGCCCAGGAGTTCACCGAGCGGGTCGTCGCCCAGACCCGGCGGCTGCGGACCGGCGCTGAGCCGGGCGCTGACCTGGGCCCGATCACCAGGCCGGCTCAGATCGAGGTGATTCGCGATCACCTCGCTGACGCGCTCGCCCGTGGTGGCACCGCTCTGGTCGGTGGTGTGGAGTCGATCCGGCCGCCCTACGTGGAGCCGGTCGTGCTGGCCAACGTTCCGGAGACCTCGATCGCGGTGACCGAGGAGACCTTCGGCCCGACGCTCACGGTGCACCGGGTCGCGACCCTGGACGACGCGGTGGCGCGGGTCAACGCCGGCCGCTACGGGCTGGGCGCCGCGGTCTTCTCCGGGCGCCGAGGTGCCGAGATCGCCGCCCGGCTGCGGTGCGGAATGGTCTCCGTTAACAGCGTGATCTCCTATGCCGCCGTGCCTTCGTTGCCTTTCGGCGGGGTCGGTGACTCCGGATTCGGGCGAATCCACGGTGCCGACGGCCTGCGCGAGTTCACCCGCGCCAAGGCCGTCACCCGCCGCCGGTTCCCGCCCGCGGTGCAAGTGCTCACCTTCGCCCGTCCCAGCTGGGCGATGGGGGTGCTGCTGCGGATCGTGCGGGTCCTCTACGGCCGGTGAGCTCGGCGTCGGCGGCCACGTCGCGGGGAGGAACTACAGATGGCGACATCGATCACGACGGTGGGCGTGGTGGGCATGGGCACGATGGGTGCCGGCATCGCCGAGGTGCTCGCCCGCACCGGGCTCGACGTGGTGGCCGTCGAGGTGGATGACCAGGGCGTGACCCGGGGCCGGGGGCATCTTGAGCACTCCACCGCGCGCGCCCTGCACCGCGGGAAGCTTGACGAGAGCGCCCGCCACCAGCTGCTCGACCGGATCAGCTTCACCACCAAGCTGGCTGATCTGGCCGGCGTCGACCTCGTCATCGAGGCTGTGCCCGAGCGCCTGGACCTCAAGAGCCGGATCTTCACCGAGCTGGACGGGATTGTGCGGGGCGATGTCGTGCTCGCCTCCAACACGTCGAGCTTGTCGATCACCCAGCTCGCGGTGCGGACCACGCGGCCGGAGCGAGTCGTCGGGATGCATTTCTTCAACCCGGCACCGGTGCTCACGCTGGTCGAGGTGGTGCGCACCGTGGTCACCGATCCGGAGGTCATCAGCGACGTCACCGCGCTCGCGCGCTCGCTGGGCAAGACCCCGGTGGTGGTCGGGGACCGGGCCGGGTTCATCGCCAACGGGCTGCTGTTCGGTTACCTCAACCACGCGGCGCGCATGTTCGAGCAGCGCTACGCGACCCGCGAAGACCTCGACGCCGCGATGCGCTATGGCTGCGGCTACCCGATGGGACCGCTGGCGCTGCTGGATCTGATCGGCCTGGACACCGCTTATGAGATCCTGGACGCGCTGTACCGCCAGTCCGCCGACCGGCTGCACGCGCCGGTGCCGGTGCTCAAACAGATGGTCACCGCTGGGCTGCTCGGCCGGAAGTCGGGTCGGGGCTTCTACACCTACGCGGGGCAGGACTCCTCGACGGTGGTGCCCGATGCCGCCACCCCCGCCGACGGGGGCTCTCGCGTGGGGACCCGCCCGATCGGCACGGTCGGCGTGGTGGGCACCGGGACGATGGCCACCGGCATCGTCGAGGTGCTGGCCAAGGGCGGGCACGAGGTGATCGTTCGCGGCCGGAGCAACAGCCGGACCGACGCGGCGGTCGCGGCGGTCACGCGCTCGCTGGACAAGGCCGCGGGCCGCGGCAAGCTCTCCGAGCCCGACCGTGACGCCGCCCTCGGACGGATCTCCACCACCACCTCGCTGGACGACTTCGCCAGCGTCGACCTGGTCGTGGAGGCGGTAGCCGAGGAGCTGGACGTCAAGCGCGGGATTTTCGCCACGCTGGATGAGGTGTGCAAACCGGGCGCGATCCTGGCCACCACCACCTCGTCGCTACCGGTGGTCGAGTGCGCGGCCGCGACCGCTCGCCCGGGTGATGTGGTAGGGATGCACTTCTTCAACCCCGCTCCGGTGATGAAGCTGGTCGAGGTGGTGGAAACCATCGCCACCACGGCCGAGGTGGCGGCCACCGCCCGCCAGCTCGCCCGCTCGTTGGGTAAAGTGCCGGTCACCTGCGGCGACCGCGCCGGGTTCATCGTCAACGCGCTGCTGTTCCCCTATCTCAACGACGCGGTGCGCATGCTGGAGGCGCACTACGCCAGCGCGGACGACATCGACACCGCGATGAAGGTGGGCGCCGCGTTGCCGATGGGCCCCTTCGCGCTGCTCGACGTGGTGGGTCTGGACGTCTCATTGGCCATCCAGCGCAGCCTCTACCGGGAGTTCCGCGAGCCGGGGTTCGCCCCGGCGCCCTTGCTGGAACACTTGGTCACCGCCGGCCTGCTGGGCCGCAAGACCCGCAAGGGCTTCCGCGACTACAGCTGACTTTGGGCAGATCCGGCTGAATCGAAGCCCGCTCCCTGGCTTCCTCAGCTGATCGCGGAGAGTCATGTATCTTCCAGCCGGGAGGGAGTGGTCATGGATCTGCGGGACGAGCTGGTGCGGGTGCGCGTCGAAGGCGCTGCGCCCTGGCCGTACTCCCTTGATCCTGACCCGGCCGACGCGAGCCCCGAGGAGGCGCTGCGGGAGGCACTCCGCGAATTCGAGAATCATCCCTTCGACTGCTACTCAGCGACGGCGTGGGTGCCTTCGGACAACGGCGCCGCGAGCAGGACGTTGGTGTTCCGCCGCCCGGGGCGCGTGGCGCACGTCCTCGGCACCAACAAGCTCGCCGAGTGCTTCCGGGAGTTACTGCGTGCTGGCGTCGCCGGCTGGGCGCTGTACCCGATGCCCGCGACGCGAACCCCGCTCGAGGTCGCCGAGTCGATGTTGGGCCACCGCGCCTACAAGCTGCTGGCCAGGGAGGGATTCACGACACTGGAGGATCTCGCGGCCGTCCCCGACGAAGCGTTGCTGCAGCTGCGCAACCTCGGGTCCAAGTCCTTGGACGCCATTCACCAAGCCGTGGCCGCTTACTCCGAGGCGACCGTCGCGCACCCCAGCGAAGCCGACACCCACGCCGAGCGCCGAGCGCACATCGACACTGGGCTCAGTCCCGCCCACCGGGTGCGTAACACCGCGCTAGTGGAGTCGCTAGTCCGGTCGAGCATCCCGCTCGAGGCGGTCGACACCATCCTCGCCTCGCTGGAAGCCGAACCCGTTCCGCCGGTCGACCCCATGGTCACCCTCCTGCTCAGGACCGCCCGCGAACCTGAACTCGCCGCCCTCTACGAGCGCGCCCACCAGCTGGGTCCTGAACCGGGACATCGTCAAGAATGATCGACGGACAGGCGGACCATGCCGCGCGCGGCGAGGGTATCGCGTCGAGGGTGACGCGGCGGAAGGCCAGGCATGGGTCGGTGACGTCGATGGTAGCTTCCATCAGTGGTGATTGTGACCAACGATGAACTCATCGCCTCCGCCCAGGCGGTGCTCAATCCGCATAGGGTGGGCGGCCAGATCTTTGGTGATGTGGGGGCTGCGCTGGTCACCGATGTAGGCAACATCTACACCGGTGTGTGCATCAACACCGGCTCGGGCACGGGGTTCTGTGCCGAGCATGCGGCCATCGCGGCGATGGTTACGGCTCGTGAGTACCGGATTGCGAAGATCGTTGCTGTGTGGCGAGACGATGAGGGCGTGCTGCACGTAATTTCACCCTGTGGACGCTGCAGGGAGTTCATCCGCCAGATTGACTCGGTCAATCTCGACACTGACGTGATACTGGGTAGGGACACCTCGGCCAGGGTACGAGACCTGTTGCCCTTCAACGAATGGCCATGGCAACGCTAGCCAGCTGTGGCGGGAAGTGGTGAGAAGAATGGGGTGCGGTTGGCCAGCCAGCCGAGCAGAGCGTCTTTGAGTGGAGCGGGGCGCAGTGCGAAGTCACCGAACTGTCCCATGGGTACGACGAGGGTTTCGAGGTGGTCTTCGAGACTGCTGGGGATGTGGTCGCTATCGAGGGTGGCGGTGAACACGACGTTGATCTCGTGGTGGTATTCGCCGTCTTCGGTGTAAGCGTGCTCGACGACACCAGCTCGTTCGATGGCTTCGGGGGCGAGAGTGAATCCAGTTTCTTCACGGAGTTCGCGAATCACCGAGTCGACGGCGGTTTCGCCGTGCTCGACGTGTCCTCCCAATAGGAAGCCCCAGTTCTTGCCACGCTGGCGCACCACCAGCGCTCCGCCTGGGGTCAGAATCAGGAGGCGAGCGATCACCTCGATATTCGTGGTAACAGTGCCGGTCATTTCCTATCGCCCTTTTCCATATCGGTGGTGTGTTCGGAGTGAGAGGGAGTCTACCCTTACTGTGTGACTGGCCTCGACAGTACGACGATAGCAGCTAGGGCGCTTGAAGTAGTCTGGGGGCTGGCTGGACTTTCCGGGGTCCGCAGGCTGGTACCGGTGCTGGGCGGACACAGCCACCGGATGTGGCGGGCGAACACCGATGGCGGTGGTGTCCTGGTAAAGGTTCCGATGCGACATCCCGAGCTGGCCACTGTGCGCCGTCATGTGCTGATGCACCGAGCTGGCTGGCTGGGGGGAGCCGAGCTGGCCGAGTTGCTGCATGTGGTGGAGCATTCCTCGGTCGGGAGGCCCGTTCTCGTATTCCGATGGTTGCCGGGTATCGACGGGCGCCAGGCGTGGCCGATACTGACCCAGGCACAGTGCCGGAGGGTAGCGACGAGGTGGGGACGCGCGGTGGCCGGGCTGCATGCGGTGCGGGCATCGGCGTTCACCGGACACCCGGCCGGGGCGTCGTGGGCTGAGGTCGTCGCGGCTTGGGTCGAGAAACTAGTGGTCGCTCATTCGGTGGCGGGTGTGTTGGATCCCGGGACGGCCGCTGCGGCAGGGCGTCGTGTGTGTGCGGCGGCCGGCGAGGTTGGCCCGCTGGTACGGCCGGCGTTCACTCATTTGGATCTGCACCTGCCGAACATCGTTGTGCGCAGTGGACGGTTTGCGGGCATGCTGGATTGCGAACACGCCCGCTGGTGGGATCCGGCAGCTGATGCCGTCAAGCTCGCAATGTGGG
>JBOHFY010000330.1:0-2937 GCA_050699895.1 Pseudonocardiaceae bacterium | reverse complement strand
CAGAAACTGCATGCCCGGCCGGGCCAGCTCCGCGCGCATCAGCATGGCCATGGTGCCGCCGACGAAGAAGAAGGCCATGGAGGTGACCAGATACAGCATGCCGATCACCTTGTGATCGGTGGTCTGGAGCAGCCCGAGCATGGCGGACCCCTTGACCGAGGGGCGCACCGGACGCGGACGTGTCGCGATCGGCTGGGGCGCAACGGCCGTCACAGGTTGCCTCCTGGTTGTCCACGACTCACGCTGCACGGTACCGACCCATGGCAACCGTGTCGTCGCAATCCCACACTGATAGTAGCCGGGACGGCCGACAGCGCCGCACCTGGCCAGCCCCGCGCGCTGACGAAGCTCCTCGGGTGAACCGGGGAGAGTCCACACGGAGAATTAAGTCGCTGGCGGTGGAGAACCAGAGTTTACTCTCAGGTGAGATCGGGCAACTAGCCGCAACGGCGGCCCTGGCTCCCGGAGCACGTGCCGGGCCACCGAGGAAGAGCGGGGAGGGGAACTGGAGATGGTTGGAGTACCCGTCACGTCACTCATCCGTACGGTCACGACCGGTGCCGCCGGGCTGCTCGGAGCCGCGGCGCTGCTGCTCGCCGGCTCTACGGGCGCCTCCGCCGCGCCCAGCGGCGCGCCGTGCGTCCCGACGGCCAGCGCCTGCGTCAGCTTGTCGACCCAACAAGCGTGGCTGATGCGAGGCGGCAACGTCACCTACGGGCCCGTCCCGGTGGCGACCGGCAAGGCCAGCGCACCGACCGACCCTGGCACCTTCCACGTGTTCTGGAAAGATCTTCACCACCGCAGCAGCGAGTTCCACAACGCTCCGATGCCCTCCTCGGTGTTCTTCCACGGCGGTGACGCCTTCCACGAGGACAGCGTGACGGTCCGCTCCCACGGCTGCGTGCACCTGACCCACGGCGCCGCGCAGACCTTCTACAACACCCTGCAGGTCGGCGACGTGGTACAAGTCGTCCCCTAGGCCGGGCTCCTCATCGCCTCATCGCCTCATCGCGGGGAGGAAGAATGCAGTTCGTGCTGCTCGGCTACGACGGCAAAGACGACGACGCCCTCGGTCGGCGACTCGCCGCCCGCGAGCGACACCTCGCGCTCGGGGACCGACTCGCCGCCGAAGGCACGCTGCTGTTCGCTACCGCGATCCTCGACGCCGACGACAAGATGATCGGATCAATGCTGGTCTTGGACTTCCCATCCCGCGCCGAGTTGGACGCATGGCTTGAGATCGAGCCCTACGTCACCGGTGACGTGTGGCGAAAGGCCGAAATCCTACCAGCCAAGGTTAGTCCGTCATTCATCCGCACCGGCACTCAAGCGCGGCGTACATGACCTCATCATCGCCGCGACCGCCCGCGCCAGCGACCGCACCGTAGCTACCACGGACCAACGCGCCCGCTTCGGCACGCTGCCCGTTCGATCAACCTCGGCGCTGGTTTTCACAACTTGTGAACGCGGCTTCCTGTCTCAAGCTGGCACCTGGGAGGAAACCGTGTCGAGCGCGGCGCGAGCCATGGTCTTGAGGTCCTCCTCTGTGAACGGCACGAATGCCCCAGCTACGCCCTCAGGCGGTGTCGGTAGGCGCGATGGTGATGGGGGCTGGCAGCAGCAGTTCAGTGTTGCGGTCGAGGATCGATCCGCGATGGGCGTCCACGTTAGTGTCGCCGCGGTCCTGCCAATCGTTGGCGGCAAGCTCGCGCGACAGGGAGCTCAGCGTGTCGGGCGTATCAAGCTGGCCGTCGTCATGCGCGGCAGGGGCTGCCGTGTCGATGACCGTGGTGATGATCGAGAGGGTGCCGTCGGTGTTGTCTATCAGTTCGATCAGGCGGGCTTGCTGGGGCCAGTCGATGTGGGAGGCGGTGGTGATCTCCCAGAACCCGCCGCCTGTCTTGCCGCCGGGTGGCCGGGGGTGGGCGGTGATCGCGTTGATGTGGGTGTGCCCGTTGACCCAGGCCACCACGTTGGGATAGCGCAGCAGCAGGTCCCGGACGTGGTTGCCAAGGACGCGCGGGTGCTCCAGGGGCGCCAGCCAGTTGTTCATGGTGGCGGCGGTGTGGTGGCTGAACACCAAAAAGATCCGGTCGGTGCCGGCCGCGAGCTCGCTTTCCAGCCAGGCGAACTGAGTCCGGTCCAGCGAGCCGTTGGGGCCGCCATACGGGTTGACCGTATCCAGCACCAAGCAGCGCACGATCCCCGTGTCAAATCGGTAATAGGCGGTGCCGTTCGCCGCGTTGTCGGCGCTGAATCCGTGGCCGACCGGGCTTCCTCGGGTCGTGAAGTGCTGCCGAATCGTCTCAGTGCGGTCGACCAGCCGCCGACGAGGGTCCGGTGTGACCTTGCGCACCAGGCCCTGGCGCAGCAAGCGGATCGCGGCCGGATCCGCGCGCAGCAGATCCCCCGCCAAGCGCAGCACCGCGGTCCCGGTGGGAAGCTCGATCACTTTCTCGGCACCGGTCGCCCATTCGGACGTCTCGGGCAGGTGCGGAATGTTGCCCTGGATCAGGGCGTCATGGTTACCGTACGCGGCATACCAGGGAATGCCCAGGCCGGCCGCCTGGAACGGGCGGCGCGCCGCATCCAGCAGTCCGGGAATGGTCGGAAATCCGTAACGCGCCCTCGGCACGTCCTCGACCGCTCCGGGTGGGGTGCCGTCAGGGTGCCAGTAGTGCACGTCGTAGTGCGCCGCGTCGGCCACACCTTCGTACCGGTCGGGGTCACCGGAGTCCGGCTGGACGAGGCCGCCATCAAGGATATCAATATACCAGCGCAGCTCGTTGTACTGAGAATTGTCGCAGTTATCACCGGTCGCCACCGCGCAGGCAAGCGGAAGCCCCGACACCGGGCCGACACCGATCTCATTGATCCTGCGCACCATCGCGTCAGCGACCCGCACGCTGAGCATCTCCTGCGGCCGGTAACTGCCCT
>JBOHFY010000329.1:0-2433 GCA_050699895.1 Pseudonocardiaceae bacterium | reverse complement strand
GAGCCCGCTGAATGCGAAGGCGGCAGGATGGGGGAGGAGGTGGTTGGGTGTGGTGCGGGTGCCTGATCCGCATGTTTCTGGGGCTCGGCCGCCCATGATCCCCGCTGAGCGGGTGCCTCGGCACGTGGCTCTGGTGATGGATGGCAATGGGCGGTGGGCGCAGCAGCGCGGGCTGCCCCGCACCGAGGGCCACCGCCGTGGCGAGGCCGTGCTCATGGACGTCGTGTCCGGCTGTATCGAGCTGGGCGTGCGGTGGCTGTCGGCGTATGCGTTCTCCACCGAGAACTGGCGACGCAGCCCGGATGAGGTGCGTTTCCTGATGGGCTTCAACCGCGACGTCATCCGCCGCCGCCGTGATCAGATGCACGAGATGGGCGTGCGGGTGCGCTGGGCCGGGCGTCGCCCGCGGTTGTGGCGCAGCGTGATCCGGGAGCTTGAGGTCGCCGAGGAGCTCACCGCTGACAACGATGTCATGACCTTGACCATGTGCGTGAACTACGGTGGTCGCGCCGAGATCGCCGACGCGGCGCGTGAGGTGGCCCGCCGGGTGGCCCGTGGTGAGATCGATCCGGAGCGGGTCGACGAGCGGATGCTGGCCCGTTATCTGGACGAACCGGATATGCCCGACGTCGACCTGTTTCTGCGGCCGGCGGGCGAGCAGCGCATCTCCAACTTCCTCATCTGGCAGGCCGCCTACGCGGAGCTAGTGTTCCAGGACGTCCTGTTCCCCGACTTGGACCGCCGGGACCTATGGCGGGCCTGCGAGGTTTACGCCGCCCGGGACCGCCGGTTCGGCCATGCCATCGACAGTGGGCCAGCTGGGGCCGTACCAGTCACTACCGCAATCTCTAGGAGGATAATCCGGTGAGTCAGAACGAGTGTGTGGCGAGTCATGCCTGCACCCGGGAGTTGCTCGACGCCGCCCGGATGGCGCTGGAGCGCTATCAGGACGTCACGGTGGACGTCGATGGCTCGCTGAGTTTTCAGCACGCTGAGGTGCCCTGCGCGGTGCAGGCGGTGGAACTCGTCGAGGGTCTGGCGATGCTCAGCCTGACCTGCGTGGTCGCCTGGGACATTCCTGATGATGAGCTGGCCGAGCGGGTCGCCACGCGGGCCGGGCGGGGACTGTTCGGTACTCTGGGGCTGGTTCGCACCGAGCGCGGGGCCGACGTGACGCTGCGGTACGCATTCCCGGCCGCTGGCTTGGACACCGTGCCGCTGAGCACGCTGCTCATGCTGGTGGTCTCTGCGGCCTCCCAAGTGCGCGGCGAGTTGTTCGCCGAGTTCTGATGCGGTCTTTTTAGGCCCTCGCGCAGTCGGCGCAGCGGCCGGAGATCTCTATGGTGTGGTCGATGTCGGTAAAGCCGTGGTCGTTGGCGACTTTCTCGGCCCACAGTTCCACGGTCGGCCCCTCGACCTCCACCGTGCGCCCGCAGTGCCGGCACACCAGGTGATGGTGGTGATGCGCTGAGCAACGCCGGTAGAGGGCCTCACCGCTGGCGGTGCGCAGCACGTCGATCTCACCGGTCTCGGCCAACCTCTGCAGGGTGCGGTACACTGTGGTCAAGCCGATGCCCTCGCCTCGGCCTCGCAACTTCTCATGGATCTCCTGGGCGGACCGGAAGCCGTCGGTGTTGTCGAGCAGCCTGGACACCGCGGTCCGCTGCCGGGTAGAGCGCGGCACCGACGCGGCTGGGCGTGGGGCGATCATTCCTCCTCCACGTGGGCAACGGCATCCACCACGATGTGCGACAGGTGCTCGTCGACCAGCCGGTAGACGACCTCCCGACCGTGCCGCTCGCCGTCCACCACTCCAGCGGATTTGAGCACCCGCAGATGCTGGCTGATCAACGGCTGAGTGGCCCCCAGTGCGTCGACCAGCTCGTGGACGCAGCGCTCGCTGTCGCGTAGCTGCAGCACGATGGCGATCCGCATCGGCGCCGACAGCGCCCGCAGCAGCTCGCCGGCCGCCTCCAGGGTCTGCCGCGGACGGATCACCGCCGGACCGGGGGCTGGCCGGCCGAGCGAATGCTCGTCGTCGACGGCCGGGTCCGCTCCTGCGTCTACGGTCACACCTGCCATGCCGTCTCCTTCGCTTCCCTTGCTCGATCCGCCCGCCATGGTAGGGCGCCGGGCGTGGCTCGAAGCCATCTGCTCAGCGACTCGCTAGCGTCATTCTCGCACCGCTATCTGAGGATGCCCGTGATCCTGATCTGCCGATTCGCCGTGGACCCGGCCGGGGCTGGGGATTTCCTGACCCGGGCGCGCCGGACGCTGGGATTGCTCACCGCGCAGCAGGGTTGCCTGGGCGGTCAGCTTGGCCGCTCTCCGGACGACATCACCCGGTGGGTGCTGGTCGTGCAGTTCGAATCGGTGGTTGCCTACCGGCGTGCGTTGGCTCCGTTCGACGTTCGCGAGCACGTGGTGCCGCTG
>JBOHFY010000328.1:0-21720 GCA_050699895.1 Pseudonocardiaceae bacterium | reverse complement strand
GTGCAGTTCTGCACGGCCACACCTCACTTTCGGCGATCACCAGTAGCCGCCCGAACCACCACGGACGCACCTGCTGAATAGATACGGGTCAGGATCCGGCGGGTTCGCTGTTGGTGGTTGCCGCAGGGGATGGTGTGATGGTCGTTGTGGGGGGCGTCGTGGTAGTCGTTGATGGGCTGCCACACATCGGCAGCCCCGGCTCGGGCCCGTCGTCGTGCGAACCAGCGAGGAAAATGACCGGGATCCACACTCCGTCGCCGCTGTCTTGCCACCATGCCCACCAGCGGTTGGTGTGGCTCCGGACTGAGTACTTCCCCCCTGGTGACTGACACCGGAACAATTGGTAGTTGCCGGCGGAGAGATGTCCGTCCGGGGCTCTCGTTCCGGGCAGGTAGCCGGGCGCGCCCAGAGGGACGTAACAGCGGTAATACTCGCTGGCCGGGGGAGCGCAGCCGCCCGTACCGAGCTGGGGCGATCCATCTTGGCGCGGCCCGGGCCTGCCAGGCGCGGGACCGTCTAGGCTGTCTAGCTTCGCTGGCGGGGCTGGGGGTGCACTCGATATGCGGGTGGGGCTGCTGTCGGTGGTTGGGGGGCTGATGGGGTTGCTGGGAGCGATGATCGGTGCGTTCGTGGTCTGGGCTGGCTGTGGTGCGGTGTCCTGGGCCTTGGGCGCTGGCCCGGGCGCGGGCATTTCCGGTGCACGTCGAGGAGCTGCGGGTATTTCTGATGCCCGCGGAGGAATGTCGGACGCTTCCGATTCGGATCGAGGAATTCCGGGCGCCGGAGACAGCGGAAGGGGTGACGCTTGGGTGGGCTCAGGAATGGTGAGCTTCGCGGCTGGCTCCGCTTCGCTGGGAAACCGTGAACTGCGGTAATTCTGGACGGCGACGGTGGAGCCCGCGATGAGGGCGAGGACCACCACGCCACCGGCGGCCAGCCACCACCACGTGCGTCCCGGCGCTGGGGCGGTCACGGGGGCCCGGGCAGGCATGGGTGTCAAGGGAGCGTAGGTGCTGGTCATGCTGGCGGGGGTAGGCGGTGGTGCTGGGCTGTCGAGGGGTGGTGCGGGGACGACCTTGCCGCTGGTGGCCAAGGTCGCTGGGTCGGCGGCGAGGGCGTGCAGGGCCAGCGCCAGCTCCCGGCAGGTGGGGTAGCGGTCCTGCGGCTGTTTGGCCATGGTGCTGGCCACGATGTGGTCGATGTGCGGGGGGAGGTCGGGGCGTAGGGCGGTGACCGGGGGCGGCGTTTCGTGCACGTGTGCCCACATGAGGGCGGCGAGGTCCTCGCGGGGGAAGGGAACCGTTCCGGTCAGGCAGTGGTAGAGCACACAGCCCAGCGCGTAGAGATCAGCCCGGCCGTCCACCGGCTTGGCTTGGACCTGCTCGGGAGAGATGTAGTCGATGGTGCCGACGATCTGGCCGGTCGAGGTCAGGCTCCCACCCAGGGAGGCGATCTTGGAGATGCCGAAGTCGCTGAGGTAGTAGTGCTCCTGGCCGCCTCGGCCGTCGATGAGGATGTTCGCCGGTTTGACGTCCCGGTGGACCATGCCGTGAGCGTGGACGGCGTCGAGGGCCTCGGCGACGGCAGCGATCATGGCGCTCGCCTGCTGCAGGCTCAGCGGCCCGGTGGCCTCCAGCAGCTCCCGCAGATCGCCTCCGCTGACGTAGCGCATGGCGATGTACAGCGCCCCCTCAGCCTCGCCCGCGGTGTAGACCGGGATGATGTTGGGATGGTCGAGGTTGGCCGCATTGTGCGACTCGCGGTCGAAGCGCTTGCGGAACAGCTCGCCGTCGACCAGGGTCGGGGCCAGCACCTTCAGCGCGACTTTGCGGCGCAGCTGCACGTCCTCGGCCAGGTAGACCACGCCGGTACTGCCGCGCCCGAGCTGCCGCTCGATTCGGTAGCCGGGCACCTCGCGGATGATGTCGCTGCCGTGAGCCGACTCGCCACGCGCATCCACCATCGTGCTAAGACTCCCGTTGCCGTGCCGATGCTCCACAACCGTGCCGGTCTTCCCCACGAAACGCGCAGACCAGGCAGGAGGTTGCGGTGCAGCTCGTCATCGACACCGCTGGTGTCATCCGTGAGGTGGACGTCAACGTGCAGGTGCCGGACGCCACCGTAGGGGACCTGCTAGAGGCGTTGGGGTGCCGGGTGGGCGAGGGCATCGTGGTGGACGACCGCTTCCTGCAGGCATACCTGGCGCTTGCCGAGACCAGGCTGCACGACAGCGCGGTCGTCTGGGTTGGGGCTGGGCGCGAGCGGGTGCCTACCAGTCCCGCGCGTGGCCCGGTGTCGGCCGTGGTCGGGGGCGTGGATGCTGGCCAGCGCGTTGAGCTGCGCCCGGGGCGCACGGTCGTCGGCCCCACAGGAATGTTGGTGGATCTGTTGCGGATGCGCCAGAGAAGTCAACCTCAGGCGAGAAGTTGCCGTCGGTGGCACCTCCGCACGCTGCGACAGCCCCCCGAGCCCTCACCGAAAGCGAGATCAGGTGCCTGGCATCGGAGAAATGGGCGGCCCTGACGCAGTGCGTCGCCCCCCGGACGCGTAGCCGCGCAAGTGTCGGAGGGGGCGTTGTGCGTTGTTCGCTGAGGTAGCGAGCAAGGGTGGGTCGGTCGCCAGGATTCGTCATGACGACGGAACCGGTAGCTGCGACTTCTCGTAGGGCAATCTTCTGCCGCGCACAGATAGCGGGAAATAGTTGAGTTCCCGGTGGGATCTCATGCCGTCTTGGTCTCAGCACGCTCGTCGTCGTCGGACTCCGCGCGCATTCTGTGGAGCGCGTCCGTACTTATAATGGCGCACGCTGCTGGCCGCCACGCACGCCGACGAGATCAGCGCCTGACGGCAGTGTCCGCCTCGGTCCGGGTGACGGTGAACCCGGCCACCGCCGCCCGGGCCCGCGTAACCGGCAGACGCGTCGCAGCCTGTCGATCATCTCGCGTCGTGACCGTTACCGGATCACCGAAACGACGCCCGTTTTCGATATCGCTCGATCCGCAGTGCCGAGTGGGAGGCACAGCTGTGCCGCAGTGGCCAGGATGAATCGATCGAACAGGTCAGCCAGCTCGACGAGGGGCACGCGATCGAAGTAGTCCATCGTGTCGGCAGTGATGGGCACGACGTCGACGTTGGTGGTCGGATCAAGCACGGTCCGACGCCGTGACTCGAAGGCGCCGGGCGCCAGTGAGTTCGGTCCGCGCTTGTGCTAGGCGTACCAGAGATCGCCGATGGTGGCCGCTGAGACCACGATCCCCGCGTCATCCTCGGCCTCACCCAGCGCTTCGAGCGCTGGTTCGGACAGCTGGTCAGGGGTGAACAGAGAGAAGATCAGAGCGTGCGAGTCAGCGATGGCCCTCACGTCTGATCGGTGGCAGCGCGGTAGCAGGCGATGCGCTCGCCCTTCGCCTCGTCCAGTCCGCGGATCAAGGCGTCGACAGCTTCAGCTGGCACGCTGGCCGCGAGCGCGCCGGCCATTCGCGTGCGCGCAGCCGGTCGAGGCTCGGGAACGAGCCGCAGCCGCGCACCCGGACGCAGGCCCAAGCGGGCTAGCTCGCTGGCCGGCAAGCTGCCGTCCTCGGCGACCACGACAGGGAAACCGTCAACGTCGTCCGGCGCAGGTGTGCTTCTCATGGGGGCTTCATCCTCACGGCGTCACCGTGGTGCCCCCAGCTCAGCCGCCACACTCGACAGGGCTCCGGCGCAGTGGGAAATTAAGCCCAGCAGGTGCTCGTTGACGCGTTCCGGCTGCTCCAGCATCGTCATATGGCCCGCGCCCACCACGTGCACCAGCTCCACGCCGGGCAGCAGCGCCGCAATAGCCTCAGAGTGCTGGTACTGGATCACCCGGTCACAGTCGGCACCGAGCACCAGCGCCTTAGCGTATTGCAGACCGGCCAGCGCCGCGTACCGGTTGTGTGTCCCGAAAAGGGCCAGGAAGTCGGTCATGATTTCGAACGAGATGGGCCTCATCATCATGTACATCAGCTCGACCAGCGCCGGATTGACCGCCTCGGGACCGAAGGCAAGCTTGCGGGTGAGGCTCCAGACTAGATTCCGGCAGACCTCGCGCGCGCGGTCGACCGCGCGCGCGCTGGGCCCCCCACGGGACCGCTGCTTGGCTAACGGCAGGATAGGATTTCGTCGAGACAGGAACGGGCGTGGCAAGCCCGACCGGCCTATGTCCCCCGCGCTGGTGTTGAGGAAAGCCACCCCGCGGATCCGCTCGGCGAACAGCTCAGGGCACTCCTCGGCCAACTCCATGATTATCATTCCCCCCAGGGAATGCCCAATCAGCACAACCCCCTCCTCCGGCGCGGCCGCGCGGATCACCGCATGCAGGTCACGGCTGAGCTGCTCGAGGGTGCACGCACATCGGGGCGAGCGACCCGAACGACCGTGGCTGCGCAGGTCGTAGAGCACCTGGCGGACCCGGGGTGCAGTGGAATGCGCCAAGCCGTGTCGCTGAAACAGCCAGCACCGCCGGTCCAGCGTATAGCCGTGGATCAAAATGACGGTGAGTTCTGGCGCTCTCCCATCGGCCGGGTTGAGCTCCTCCACCGACAGCTCCACCCCGTCGTCAGCCGTCACCGTGTATTCCCGGTCCGGCGGGAGCACGGCCGGGAACCCGTTCGGGAGTCCCGCAGCGGACCCGCGCAGCTCAGCAATGCGGTGGTGGTATGCGCGGCCGGCGACCGCAGCGCTGCTCACGACCGTGCCCAACACACCGCTGGCCACCCACCCGGCCGACTTCACCCGCAGTCGCCAATTCGAGCTATCATGGATGGTGACAATGCCATCATGCAAGTTGGCAACGCCGCTCCTCGGTAACCTGCTCGGCGGGCAGCTAGTGGTGGATCAACCGCGAGCGTCGCTCGGCGAACGCGACCTCCCGCTGACCGGTGATGCTGTGCCGGCCGGCGCAGCATCGTGGCACACCAGGCTGGTGAGCGTCCTGAGCAGCTGGCCGAGCCGGTACCAGCGTTCCGCCGGGCCGAGCGGGCGCGGCACGGTGCCGTCGCGGGCCGGGTCGCGGCTGGCCATCCCGTCACTCTGGGCGCCGAACACCGCGTCGATCATCCGGTCCGGGAAGGCGCGGTACACCGGGCGCACTAACTGCCAGTCCAGCCCGACGGCGTAGCGTATCCGTGGCCGCCGCGCGCCGAGCGCGTGCTCGACCGCCCGCGCGCACCGCGCGGGTGAGGTACCCAGCCAGTGCGCCCTGTGCTCGTTCATGTGCAGGAAACCGAGGAACCGCGCCCGGTAAAGCTCCGCGATCTCGGGTGCCGCGGCGGCGAGCACGCGCTGCGCCTCGGTGGCCAGCTTGCCGAGGATCGGCGTGGCGATCGCACCCGGCTCGACGACGGCCACCCCGATGCCGAACGGGCGCAGTTCGCGCCGCAGCGCGTCGCTGAGCCCTTCCTTGCCGAACTGGGTGACCGCGTACCCCCCATAGAACGGGCAGGCCACCCTGCCGAAACCGGAGCTGACGTTGACGATGCGCCCCCGGGTGCGACGCAACGAGGGCAGCAACCCCCTGGTGAGCGTGTGGTGGCCGATCACGTTGGTCTCCAGGGCCGCACGCAGCCGGGCGGCGGGCAGCAGCTCAAGCGGCCCGATCACGCAGATCCCGGCGTTGTTCACCAAGCCCCACAACCCGGTGTCCGCGGTGGCCTCGGCGACCTCCCGCGCGGCACCGTACACCGAGTCCTCGTCGGTCAGGTCGATCCGCACGGGCCGGATCCCGCCGCGGCTGGACTCGACGGCCAGAGCCTCGCCGTCCTCGGCGCGGCGTACTCCAGCGAACACGGTATACCCGAGCCGTTCCAGGTGTAGCGCGGTCTCCCTGCCCAACCCGGAGGATGCCCCGGTGATCATCACCGCGCGCCCGTGCGGGGAGAAGGAGCTGGACGTGCCAGACATGAAAGCTCCTTTTCGCTGCGTTGCTCAACCGAACAATGTGCGTGCGAACAGCTCGGTGTCGAAGTACTCGGCTACTTTCTGGACACAGTTCTCGCGTACCGTGAAAATGGCAACGATGGGATTGCGGTAGCCGCGGCCGGTCGTGGTGGTTCCGGTGGTGAGGCACTCGATCACCACGTGCTCGCCTTCAGCGACCACGGTGCGCACGTCCACGGAGTAGGGCTCGTTGGGGTCGAAAAGCCGCGCCATGGGCAGCATGAACTCGTTCAGGATGGCGTCCCGCCCCGCCCACACGCCGGAAAGCGGATGGCTGCCGGCCACGTGGTACTCGGCGCTCTCGGCGAGCAGCGCGCGCACGCGGTCGATATCCCGCTCGCCGAGCGCGTCCAGATACGCCAGTACGGTCGACTTCGATTCTGTCATCGTCGATTCTGTCATCGTCATTCTCCCGATCGTCAGTGCGCGGTCACCGCCGGCTTCTCCGGCAGCGGTGGCATGGTCATCGCATCCTCGAATATCTCCATCATCTTGTGCTTCCCGACGAACCGCAGTCCGATCGTGCGCGCCAGCAACCGCAACGGTTTCTCCTGCTGCTCCAACCGATGCAGCTCGTAGGACACCTCGACCAGTTTCCTGGTCCGCTCGCGGCGCAGGTCCTCGTACGCGCGCAAGCCGCTGACCGGGTCGGCGGCGAACTGCAGCGTCTTGGCCAGCACCACGGCGTCCTCCACGGCGCTGCTCCCGCCCTGCGCCAGGCTGGTCAGCATGCAGTGCGCCGCGTCGCCGAGCAGGGTCACCGGGCCCGCACCCCAGCGGTCCACGAACGGCCGGTCCTGAGAGGGCACGGCGACGATGGACTCCCTCGGGGTGATCTCGATGGCCCTGGCGGTCTCGGGGGCCCACCCGGCGAAGGCGCGGGCGATCTCCTCTTTGCTGCCGTTCCAGGTGCGCGCCTCGTGCTCGGGCATGTTCTTGGTGCCCCACCAGTACACCCTGCCCTGCCCGATGTCGTGCATGCCGAAGCGCTGTCCCCGTCCCCAGTACTGGGCATTCCAGCCGGGGGTGACCCGCGGATGGCTCAGCGGGGTGGTAGCCAACCAGCACACGAACCCGCCGTAGCGCGTCGGGTGCTCGCCGTGTAACTGGCTGCGCACCACCGAGCGGATCCCGTCGGCGCCGACCAGCGCGCTGCCGTGGGCCTCGCGGCCGTCGGCGAAGCTCACCCGCACCCCGTGGTCGTCATAGTCGAACCCGGTGGCCACCGAGCCAAGGTGCACCGGCGTGTCCCCGGCCGCCTCCAGCAGCGCGGCCTGCATGTCGCCGCGGTGAATACACACCGACGGCGCTCCGAGACGCTCGGCGAGCTCCATGATGGGTAGCTCGGCTAACACGCGCCCGCGCGGGGTCAGCACCTGGGCCTTGCGTACGAACGCGCCGCGCGTGGTGTCGAACCCGAGGTCGATGTCGAGTAGCCGTAACGCGGTCACCGCGTTACAGCCCACCGTCAGGCCGGTGCCTGCCGCCCGCAGTTCGGGTGCCTGCTCCCACACCTCGGCGGCGATGCCCACCCGGCGTAACGCCGCCGCCGTGCTCAGCCCGCCGATACCGGCCCCGATGATGATGACTTTCTGTTCTCGCACCGGATTACCGTCCGATCTGCTCATCGATAGTGGTGGCCAGGGTCCGTACATGGGGCTCGGTCATCAGGGAGAGGTGGTCGCCCGGTACCGCGACGACCATCAACCTGGCATTGGTCCAGCGTGTCCAGCCGTTGTCGGCCGTGTCATGAGAGGTGCCGACCATGTCGTGCATCGGGCGCAGCACGTCGGGTAGGGGCTGCACGGTACGCAGCAGCGTGATGTCACTCTCCAGTGGTTCCGGCCAGTAGTCGAGCACCGCCTGGAGGTTTGCCCGGTAGAGGCGGAACAAGCGGCGGATCACGGCCCCGGAACTGTCCGAGGGCAGCACCCCGAGCCGCACCGCCTCCTCGGCGATGTACTCGGTCTGCTCGAGGAAACCGCCGAGCCCCTCAGGCAGCACCGGCTCGGGGGCGTCCGCGCCGCGGTGCATCCACAGCAGCTCCCAGAAAAACCAGTTCAGCATCGACTCGTCCGCACTGCCGCGGTAGCCGCCGGGGTTCAGCGCGGTGCTGTCGATGAGCAGAAGGTCGGCGACGTCCTCGCCGTTGGCACGCAGTTGCCTGGCCATCTCGAACGCCACGAACCCGCCGAACGACCAGCCACCGATGGTGTAGGGCCCCTCGGGTTGCACGCGGCGCATCGCGGCCAGGTACCGGGCCGCCAGTTCCGGCATCGCCGGGACCGGTTCGGTGCCCGGTTCACTGCCCGCTGCCTGCAGCGCGTAGAAGGGAAGGTCCTCCGGCAGGTGACGGGCCAGTGGCAGGTAGCACAACACGCCGCCACCCATAGGGTGCACCAGGAATAGCGGCGCGCGTCGACCGCCAGAGCGCAGTGTGACCAGGGGGTCGAAGGTCGAGGTGGCGTGGCCTTGGCGCAACCGCTCGGCGAGCCCGGCCACGGTGGGTTTCTCGGCGAGGGCGGCCAGCGGGAGGTGGACCCCGTAGCGCTGTTCCACACGCGTGGTCAGTCGTATCGCGGTGAGCGAGGTCGCGCCTAACTCGAAGATGTCGTCGTGCACGCCGAGCTCCGGTGCCTCGATCAGCTCGGCGAGCATCCCGGCGAGGGCGCGCTCGTACTCGTCGCCCGGCTCGTCCGCCGCGCCCCGGGTCCTCGCGGCAAGCGGGATCCGGCGCAGCGCATCGTCGTCCCGCTTCCCGCTCGGCGTGCGCGGCACCTCGTCGAGCCAGTGCAAGTGGGTAGGAACCATGTGCTCGGGCAGCGTGGCGCGCACGCTGGCGAGCATCGCGTCCCGGTCCACCCCGGCCGCGTCCCCGACCAGGAAGCCGACCAGGATGGTCTCGTCGTCATGGCGCCGCCTGGCGACGACGGCAACCTCCTTGATGCCCGGCCACCCGGCGATGGCCTGCTCCACCTCGGCCGGCTCCACCCGGAAGCCACGGACCTTGACCTGCCGGTCGGCGCGCCCCAAGTACACCACCGAGCCGTCCGGAGCAAGGACACCGAGGTCGCCGGTCCGGTAGAGCCGGTTCCCCTCGGCGTCGTGGACGAACCGTTCCTCAGTCAGCTCCGGGCGGTCCCGGTACCCGTCAGCGAGGCACACCCCGCCCACGTGGATCGCGCCGAGGGCGCCGACCGGGACCGGACGCAGCCGCGCGTCCAGCACCCGCACGTCCACGCCGTCGATGGCCCACCCGATGGGCGGCAGATCCGGGAATCGCGAGGGGTCACCGGAGAGGGTGTAGCTAGTCACCACGTGAGTCTCGGTCGGCCCGTACTGGTTCTCCAGGATCGTCCCCTGCCCCGCGGCGCACAGCGCGCGGATGGGCCCGGTCACCCGGAGCTGCTCCCCGGACGAGACCACCACGCGCAGCGCCCTCGGCCAGCGGCCGCGCGCCTCGGCGGTCACGGCGACCTGCTGGAGGGCGACATAGGGCAGGAACACCCGCGTCACCGCGGCCTCGTCGATCAGGCGCAGCAGCTCTGTCATGTCCCGCCGCTGAGCCTCGGTCACCAGGCACAGCGTGCCGCCGGTGCACAGCGTGGAGAAGATCTCCTGGAACGAGACGTCGAAGCTGAGCGGCGCGTACTGCAGCGTGGCCCCACCCGGTGCGGCGCTCGGCGCGCGATCCTGCCAGGCGATCAGGTTGGCGAGCGTGCGGTGTGGCATCACCACCCCCTTCGGCTCGCCGGTCGAGCCGGAGGTGAACAGCACGTACGCCGGGTCGGCAAGGTCGATCTCCGGCAGCGGCGCGGGACCGCCGGCCGGGTCGGCGAGATCCTCGGGAATGCCTTCGGGCACCACGAGCACCGGAGTGTCCCCGGCGAGGCTGGCGTTCGCCGCGTCCGCGAGCACCCACGACGGGCGGGCCTGGCACAGCATCGCCGCCAGCCGCGCCGGCGGGTAGCTCACGTCCAGCGGCACACAAGCACCACCCGCCCGCTGCACGCCGAGCACCGCCGCGACCAGCTCCGGCGAGCGATCCATCGCGATGCCCACCGTCAGCTCTCCGGGCCGGCCGCCCTCGGCGAGCAGCCGCCGCGCCACCGCGTCGGCAGCCCCGGCCAGCTCCCGGTAGGTCCAGCGCCGCTCACCCAACACCACCGCCACCGCCTCGGGGGTGCGGCGCACCTGGGCGTCGAAGCGCCGCAGCACGTCCGTGAGTGGCTCGACGGGAGCCGCGGCGGGGGCGACGGAGGGGGCGAGGAAGCCGAAGTCCACGGCACCGTCCGGCTCGCCGAGGATGCGGCGCAGCACGGCGGCGAAGTACCGCTCGAACAGGCCGACCTGCTGGCGGGTCACCACGGCGGGATCGGCGTCGATGCGCAGCCGCAGCCGCCCGTCGCGGGGATCGGCGAGCACGTTCACCAGCAACGCGAAGTTGGTGCGTTCGACCGTCTGATAGTCGAGTAGCTCTACCCCCGGTACCCCGAGAACGTCAGCGAGGGCGTGGAAGTTGATGTAGTTGAACACCGTCTCGAACGGCGCGCGTCCGCCACTGTCCTCGCGGATCGCGCTGAACGGGTAACGCCGGTGCTCATGCCCCTCGCGCTCCGCGCGGTAGGCATGGTGTACCGCGTCCAGCCAGCTCACCGGGGCGGCGGGCAACCGCACCGGCACCGTGTTCAGGAACAGCCCCGCCATGCGGTCCGCACCGGCGCGTTCCGGCCTGCTGTGCGTGACCATCCCGGTCATGAGGTCCTCGTCCCCGCCACAGAGCAGCCGCAAGGTCTGCGCGTACGCGGCAAACAGCACAGACTTCACCGGTACGTCGTGGGCGGCGGCGAACCGGCGCACCGCGTCCTCGGTCCCCTCGGGCAGCGCGCTCCACTCGACGATGAACTCCTCGTCCTTGCCGGGTGCGGCCGAGCTCAGCCCGGGAAGCTGGGCCGGGGCTGCACCGTCGAGCAGCCGCCGCCAGTACTCGCTATCCACAGTGGACTCTAGGGCGCGGCGTTCCGCCCGCACGTGGTGCGCGGGCGAGGGCAGCGGCCCGGCGGGCGCTGGGTGCTCCGCATGCCCGATACCGTGCCGATAATCGGCGAACAGCTCGGTGAGCAGGTTCGCCACGCTGCCACCGTCGAGCAACGCGTGGTGGAAGCTCAACACCAGCTCCACCGTGGCCGCGCACCGGTGCACCCGCACCAGGTAGGCCGGGCCAGGGTCGGACTCGTAGCGGTGCGTGCGGCGGCTCTCGACGTGCTCGGCGATCTCCCGTTCGGCCTGTCGCGGCGAGTACCCGCGCAGGTCGACGACTTCCAGCCGGTCGGCGACCTCGGCATGCACCACCTGCAACGGCTCGGAGTAGCTGGCAAGAGTGAACGTGCTGCGCAGCGCGGGATGCCGGGCGACGAGCCGGGCGAACGCCGCGCGGAGCTCCGGTTCCCGCCACGGCATCCGCAGTGAGTAGCGGAAGACGTCGTGGTAGAGAGTCGAGTCGCGGTACCTGCGGCTGTGGTACAGCATGCCGAGCTGCAGGCGGGTGAGCCCGAAAGCGTCGACGCAGTCGCCCAGGTGCGGCCGGTCCACCGCGGACACCAAGGCGAACGGTTCGAGCTCCCGCTCCTCCTCGGTGCCCACCTGCACGTGCGGGGCCAGCTCGGCCACGGTGGGGTGGCGCATCAGGTCGGTGAGCGAGAAACGCAGCCCGTGCTCCGCGGCGCGCGCCTGCACCACGAGCGCGCTGATGGAGTCGCCACCGAGCACGTAGTAGTTGTCGTGGACGCCGACCGGTCCAGTGCCGAGCACCTGCGCCAACACCGTCGCCAGCGTGGCCTCCACCGCGGTGCGCGGAGCCGTGTACTCCCCCCCGGCCGCCGGGGCGCTCACCGCGGGCAGCGCCGCACGGTCGGCCTTGCCATTCGGGGTGAGCGGGATTCGCGGGACGGCGTGGAAGTAGGACGGGATCATGAACTCCGGCACCGTCGTGGCCAGCTCCGCGCGCAGCGCCTCAGGATCCCGGTCACCCTCGGCGACGTAGTAGGCGACAAGCAGCGTGCCGCGCCCAGCGAACTCGTGGTCGAACACCGCGGCCTCGGTGACCCCGGGGACCCGCATCAGGGCGCTCTCCACTTCGCCGAGCTCGACCCGGTTACCGCGGATCTTCACCTGCCGGTCCAGCCGCCCCAGGTACTCGAGGTTGCCGTCGGCAAGGCGTCGGGCCAGGTCGCCGGTGCGATACAGCCGTTCCCCCGGCTCGAGCGGGTCCTGGACGAACTTCTCCTCGGTGAGCTCCGGCCGGTTCAGGTACCCGCGCGCGAGACCGACACCCGCGATGCACAGCTCCCCCGGCATCCCATCGGGCACCGGACGCAGCGCGTCGTCGAGCACGTAGAGCTGGACGTTGTCGATCGGGGTGCCGATGGGCACGCCGCCACGGCCGGCCGAGCCCGCGGCGCAGTCGAAGGCGGACACGTCGACGGTCGCCTCGGTGGGCCCGTACAGGTTGGACAGCAGCGGCGCCACGTCATCCGAGCCGTCGCCGAAGATCCGGTGGAACTGCTCCACCCGCGCGGCGGGCAGCGCCTCGCCGCTGCAGATCACGTGCCGCAGCGAGCGAGCCTGCTCGCGCCGGCCGGGGGAGCGCTCGAGCACGTCGAGGAACGGGCCGAGCATGGACGGCACGAAGTGCACCGCGGTGACTCCGTGCTCGCTGATGGCGTGCAGGAGCTGGCGCGGATCGCGTTCGGCGCCAGGCGCGGCGAGCGCGAGCGTTGCGCCCCCGATCACCCACCAGAACAGCTCCCACACCGAGACGTCGAACGTGGCCGGGGTCTTCTGAAGCAATACGTCGCCCGGCCCGATGGGGTAGGCGCGTTGCATCCAGGTCAGCCGGTTCACCACCGAGCGGTGCTCGACCATGACGCCCTTGGGGGTGCCGGTGGACCCCGAGGTGTAGATGACGTACGCCAGCTCGCGCGGACCGGTGGGCGCCGCCGCCGGTGTGGCATCGCCAGACCGCAGGTCCTCCATCATGCGCAGCCGCTCGTCCGGCACCCCGTCGGGGATCTCCCGCTGCGCGGCGAGCACCAGCCTCGCCGCGCTGTCCCGCAGCATGAAGCGAATCCGTTCCACCGGGTACCCGAGATCGATGGGCACGTACGCCGCGCCCGCCTTGAGCACGCCGAGTATCGCGATCACCAGGTCCGGCCCGCGACGCAGCAGCACCGCGACCAGGTCGCCGGTGCCCACCCCATCGGCGCGCAGCGCGTTGGCCACCTGGTTGGCCGCGGTGTTCACGTGCGCGTAGCTCAGCCTCGCACCGCCCGCGGTGATCAGCGCCGTCCGTTCGGGGTCCTCGACGGCGCGGCGCTCGAACAGGCCGTGCAGCGTGGCGTCGCGGTCAAACTCGCGGCGCGGGCCGGCGCTCTTCGCGAGCATGCCGGCGGGTGCGCTCCCCGTCAGCAGAGCGAGCTCGGCGACGGGTCGGTCAAACAGCTCCACTCCCTGGTGGATGAGGTGCCGATAAGCCTCGGCGAACACCTCGATCGGCAGGTTCGCGTCGAACACGTCGTGGGCATAGTCGAGGGTCACCCCCAGGTCGTCCTGCCCCTCGTACGAGTAGACGAACACCGACAGCGCGTCCTGGTCGTGTACCGGCGTCGAGTAGTCGGTGCTGTGGCTGGCGCCGGGGACCTCCTGCTGCGCGGGGTAGCGCATGGACGACAGGGTGACGTCGAAGAGCTGGTGCGGGCCGTCGCCGCTGGGCAGGGTGCGCAGCGTGTCGCCGAGCGAGACGTGCTCGTAGTCGCGCAGCGTGCGCAGCGAGCCGCGTACCCCGAGGGCCAGCTCGCGCATCGTCACCCCCTCGGCGATCCTGGTGCGCAGCGGCAGCACGCTGGAGAACAACCCGTGCACGCGGCGGTGCTCCTCGGTCGACCGGTTGGCGAAGGGCACGCCGACCACCACCTCATCGGTGCGGTGGGTGCGGCACAGCAGCAGGCTGAGCACCGCCGCCAGGTACGCGGTGGGCGTGACCCCGGCGCCGCGGACGCGCGCCACCACCTCGCGGTTGACGGTGAACGTGTGCAGCCCGCTGCCGCGCCGGCCCGGCTCTTGGCGGCGGGGGAACAACGCGGGGGACACCCCGGCAAGCTCGGTGGTGAAGAAGGAGTTGTCGAGGTCGCGGCGCTCGGCGGAGAACTGGCGCGCCTGCTTGGCGAAGCGCAGGTAGGAGGAGCCGGGCAGGGCGGCTGGGGTGCCGGTGCGCAGCGTGTGCTCGTAGTCGGCGAGGATTTCATCGATCAGCATCCTCGCCGACCAGGCGTCGGTGATGATGTGGCTGCACACCAGGTGCAGGTGGGTGACGCTCGGGGTCTCGCGCAGCAGCGTGAACTCGTACGGTGCGGCGCCGTCGGTCAGCGGGAACACCCGCAGCGCGGCGCGGCGCTGCCACGCGGCGCAGGCCTGCCGTGAGTCAGGTTCCTCGGTAAAGTCCAGCGTGTCGATGCGCGGCAGGTTCACCTCAGCCCACTGGTACGGCGTGCCGGCGTCCTCGGCGAACCGCAGGTGCCAAGCATCGTGCCGCAGTACAGCACGGAGGGTGCACGCACGCAGCAGGTCCAGGTCCACAGTGCCGTCGAAGCGTTCGCTGATCATGCAGGTGAACTGCGGATGGCCGGGCAGGTGGGCGTTGCTCACCCAGACATCACGCTGATAGCTGGTCAACGGCTCTGGCGACGAGCTGCTCGCGATTTCGTCCGACGACGGCTGTATGTCCAGATTAGAACTCATACGTTTTCCCGTCGGAGGTATGCCCGGAAACGAATGAATGCGCGTGACGGCGCGGCCGGGAATTTACCTAGCCGTGCCGTCGCGGTTCGTGGTCTTCTCGCTCTGGTGGCGGCCGACGCACGGATGTCGCGATGTCAACGAGCTTTTCTCCTAGTTTCATCCCATTACCAGTCAGCATATCGTGGGACGACCCGGTTTCACAGCACTGTCACGTTATTGGGTGGTTGCGATGGACTCCCGGTAGATCTTCAGGGAGAGACTGCTTGATGCGATGCACGCCACACCGTCGTCGTTGTACAAGGGGCGCCGGGTATCCGGTGGAGCGCCACCGTGCGGGCCACCCGTCGCGGCCCACGGCTCACGCAACCCGCGTGGGCGGGCAAGCCGAGGTTCCCCTCCTAGCCCAGCTAAGCTGGGTCGGCTCCGCCCTGGACCACGCCGCCGAGGCCCTGAACTCCAGCCTGAAGATCGAATACATCCACCACCAACACATCACCACCCGCACCGAAACCCGAGACGCCAGGGGATTTGGCAGGGCCCCTGGCAGGTCACAAGTCGATACACTGGTCGATATGCAACTGGCATATGACCGATGCGGCGCCGGGCCGCCGCTGGTTCTGCTGCACGGGGCCGGACACCGGCGGCAAGCGTGGCTTCCGGTCCAGGATCGGTTGACGAAGCACCGTGAGGTGATCTCCCTGGATTTCCCGGGATTCGGCGAGTCTCCCCCGCTTCCCGACCACCTGTCCTACGAGCTGGACACTGCGGTGATCGTGCTGGCGGAGTTCTTCGCGGACCTGGGGCTGAACCGGCCGCATGTGGCAGGGAACTCGATGGGTGGCTTGGTCTCCCTCGTGCTAGCCCAGCACGGGCTCGTCCGCAGCGCGACGGCACTGTCCCCAGCGGGACTGTGGACCCCGATGCAGCGATGGGTGTCGCTGCGGAAAGTACGATCGGTCCACCGCACCGCGTGCTGCATGCCCCCGAAGGTCGCGGTCCGGCTATCCCAGACGGCAGCCGGCCGCACACTCATGTGCGGTGTCCTGTATGGCCGTCCAGACCTTCTCGAACCGCAGGTATTACTCGAGGACATGCAGGCGATGATCAACGCGGTCGGTTTCCGCCCCAGCCTGGCGGCCGGAGATAAGATCATCTTTGCTGGCCGAGTGCCCGACGTGCCGGTCACCATCGCCTGGGGAGCCAGGGACTTCCTGTTCCGGCGGCCCCGGGCCGAATCGATCATCCAGCTGATTCCGCATGCCCGGCTGCTGCGGCTGCCCGGTTGCGGTCACGTGCCGATGAACGACAATCCCGAGCTGGTGGCCCACGTTCTGCTCACCGGAAGCGACGACTGAGCTCGACCCCTCCACCGCCGCTCCACCGCGACGTAGTGTCTACTAGAGCTATCCACGACCGGTTAGGTGCCATGAGCTGCCAAGTGACAATCTTGGCTGTTAGTTATTTGGCGCGCTTCGGCTCGCGTGAACTCGTCGAGCTCGTCAGCAGCTACCTGTATATCGTTCGCGAGTGGCCGATCAGGGTCAACTGGAGGAATGGCCGCAACAAGTCGCTCATACAGGGAAGACCCTCGCGGCGAGATTGGCGCAGACGCACCGACATACACTGCCTGCCTCAGCGCCACGGCGACCATACCATGGATCCAGCGCAGACGACGGGCTTGATCGAGCGCTTGCAGGGCGGCTTGATTACCAAACGGAACAACATCTTGATTGTAGTGGTTTGTGGGCAAACTCTGCATCCCTGACGGCATAGCGTAACGCCTCATGGCCGCTACTATAGATGTTGCAGAAATCTGGACACCAGTCATACCATGTTGATGACCAGGCTCAGCGGCGAGCAGGGGTGGAAGCCCGCCATTACGTTGTGGATCTAGCAACAGGTCAAGCTGGCGTTCGGCAAGGTTGCCTAGCTGAGTGAGAACATTATTCAACAGATCAGTCGAGAATGCAATTGTTTGCCCAAAAAAATTTCCCCCATGGGCCACTTTATCCAACTCCGGGAAAAAAAGTGGATTGTCGCTCACACCATTCAAACTGGCGGAAATGATCTTCTCGCTATACTCTATCGCGGACCAAGCCGCACCCAGCAGTTGCGGTGCGCAGCGGATTGAATAAGGTTCCTGCAACGACCGTGAAGTTTCGAAACATCCACCAGCGAGAAATTCCCGCAGAAGATGCGCGGCAAGTTCAATATGCCGGTGGCCGGACGCACGCGCGAGGTCGGCGTCAGCAAACCCAGCACGAGCGCCGAGGATCTCCGCAAGCTGGGCGGTCAAAGCAAGTCCGGAGAGGAGTGACCGTTTGGCTTGCGCGGCAGCGAGTCCGGCTGCGGCTGAAGATAACGAAATTCCGTTCACGAACGCCAGCGCATCACGTCCAGCAAACGACATCGGCGAAAGCCCCAAAGTGATCAGTGCCTTGCCCGCACTCACTCGTTGTCCGTCCACAAACACCTCGCCGGTCCCCATCAATGCGCCGGCAGCATGCGCAAGAGGCACCAAGTCGCCACTGGCGCCCACCGAGCCATACTCTGGTACGACAGGCGAGAATTCTGTCGCGAGGGCAGCCCGGAGCCCCACAAGCACAGCGGGGCTGACGCCTGACCTCCCACGCGCCAGGCATAAGAGTCGACAAAGAAGCATGGCTCGTGTGATCTCAGGTCGGAGCGGTTCCCCCTGTCCCACTGTTAAGAAATCTATTAGGCCGCGACCATGGGCAGCGTGGTCCACTCGGCTAGGATAGTTAACGAGCGCGCCGTACCCGGTAGTAAGCCCGTACACCGGTCGCCCTTGTGAGACTACTTTCTGGACGAACTGTTCAGCTGTCTCGATACGGCTTTGAATCTCTTCGTCGAACTCCACAAATAACGGCTTGTGAACAAGTTCGAGATCTTCAGGCTCGAGCCGACTCGCTGCGTTGATTGTGGTTAGCAGCGCCAGGTTAGCCATGGCGAGAGTCCTCAATTCTTCCCTCATCACATAACTGATCACAGTAGAACAGGCGAGCTGAAGCAATTTCAGTTCAGCCCGTCACCTTGACGCCCCCTACAGACTCCCCACGATACTGGAGCCTTAATTACCAATTCTGACCAACGGGGCGATCACGACACCATAGCAAGTAAACCGACGCAAAGGTGACATCTCGCATCGTCTCCATGTTTGCGATCTACCGGGGCTATTCGGGATGTCCGTAATCTATTTTGGGCTCGAGACACTCTGGTTGCCACTACCCCACAATTAGCCCCGGGAAATCTTCCCAAGCAGAGGCCATCTTCTCCCCGGAACCCCACTTAAGTCCCAAGAACCTCACCTAAGTCCCGGAACCCCACCTAGCGAGACTCGATCCCCTATGCATCTAATAATACTACGAGCTGCGCAGTCAAGAGGGGTACCTGAGGTAGTCACCGGTACGTGGCGAACTGTGCACCTCTGGGTGAAGTCTGATATCTACACTTCACGGACCGCGAGCGCCTCTACACCCTCCCGGTCTAGAGCCCGGCCATGCGCCGGGACCGTGACAATGACGGCGCTGCCGTGTCGATAAACGGGCTCTCCGAGCAAATCCGGCACGTCCACCACCCGCTCACCCGACCCACGATGCGGGAAGTGCGGTGTAGCGTTAGCGGGCCCTCACCCAAGCCAGTGGTTGGCGGACGTCCGCGCATACCTACCACAAAACCGCCCAGGAGGAGTTAGGGGCGCATTCGGGCGATCAGGCCGGTGTCGTAGCGGCCCGAGACGAATTCTGGGTGTTCCAGCAACTCGGCGTGGAAAGGCAAGTTGCACTTCGGTCCGGTGACGGTGAACCCGGCCACCGCCATCCGGGCCCGCGCCAGCGCGTGCTCCCGATCGCGGCCGTGCACCACCAGCTTGGCCAGCAGCGAGTCATAGAACGGCGTCACCGTGGTGCCCGCCGCGTAACCGGCGTCCACCCGCACTCCGTCCCCGGTCGGTTCCACCCACTCGGTGACCGGCCCCGGGCCGGGCAGGAACCGCTGCGGGTCCTCGGCGTTGACCCGCAGCTCGATCGCGTGCCCGGCGGGGGCGTCGAGGTCGAAGCCGGGTTCGGCCCCCTCGGCGATGCGCAGCTGCGCCGCCACCAGGTCCACGCCATAACGCACCTCGGTGACCGGGTGCTTCACCTGCAGCCGGGTATTCATCTCCAGGAAGAAGAACTCACCGCTGTCCTGATCGAGCAGGAACTCCACCGTTCCCGCGTTGCGGTAGTCCACCGTGGACGCGGCCAACGCGGCGGCGTGTTCCATCCGGCGGCGCAGACCCGGCCCGACGGCGGGCGACGGGCTCTCCTCGACGAGCTTCTGGTGCCGCCGCTGCACCGAGCAGTCCCGCTCCCCCAACGTCACCACCCGGCCGTCGGCCAACCCGAGAACCTGCACCTCGACGTGCCGCACCCGAGGAAAGTATCGCTCGACGAACAGCCGCGAGTCACCGAAGAGCCGGTGGGCGAACGCGCTGACCCTGGCGTACTCGGCGCGCACCGCTTCGGCGTCGGCCGCGATTGCCATACCCATCCCGCCTCCCCCGGCGGCGGCCTTGAGCATCACCGGGAAGCCGACCTTCTCAGCGTCCGCGACCGCAGCGTCCTCCGTGGCCACCGCGCCAGCTGAACCGGGCGCCACCGGCACCCCAGCGGCGGCCACGATGTCCCGCGCGGCCACCTTGTCACCCATCGCGGAGATCGCCTCGGCGCTGGGGCCGACCCACACCAGGCCGGCATCGCACACCGCCTGGGCGAACCCGGCATCCTCGGACAGGAACCCGTAGCCGGGGTGCACCGCGACCACGCGAGCCCGGCGAGCGGCCTCCAGGAGCTGGTGAGTGTCCCGGTAGGCCCGCGCGGGTGGCCCGGTGAGCTCGACCGCCTCGTCGGCCTCGGCGACGAACGGCAGCTCAGCGTCCACCGAGGAGTGCACCGCGACGGCCCGTATTCCCAGGCTCCGCGCGGAGCGGATGACCCGCCGGGCGATCTCACCCCGGTTAGCGACCAACACTGATTCCACCACGCACCCGCCCCTCTCACCGCGAAGTCGCGACCGTACCGCTCAGCTGGTGCTCGCGGGAGTGCGGTCCAGGTCTGGCTCCAGGTAGATGACCCGCGCGGCCGGGACCGCGCCGCGGATCCGCGCCTCAGCCTCGTCGATGACCCGGGCGACCTCGGCGGTGGACAGGGTGGCCGGCACCGCGATTTTCGCGGCGACCAGCAGCTCGTCCGGGCCGAGGTACTGGGTCTTGAGGTGGATCACCCGGTCCACGCCGCGCCCCACCATCGCGGCACAGATAGCGCGCAGCTCGTCGGGGTTAGCACCCTCCCCGATCAGCAGGCTCTTGGTCTCCACGATGAGGATGATCGCGATGGCGCCGAGCAGTACACCGATGCCCAGCGTGCCGATCCCATCCCAGACCGGGTCCCCGGTGAGCACCGACAGCCCCACGCCGCCGAAGGCCAGCAGCAGCCCGAGCAGCGCGCCGGCATCTTCCAGCAGCACCACCGGAAGCTCCGGGGCCGTGGACCGCTTGATGAACCGCCACCAGCTCCCGTCACCCTTGAGCGGCCGGGACTCTCTGATCGCGGTGCGGAAGCTCAGGCTCTCCAGCACGATCGCCACCACCAGGATCCCCATCGCGACCAAGGGCGAGCTGATCGTTTCGTGGCTGTACAGCTTGTGCGCGCCCTCATAGAGCGCGAACACCGCACCGAGGCTGAACAGCAGCAGCGCCACCACGAAGGAGTAGAAGTAACGGTCGCGACCGTGGCCGAACGGGTGCTGGGGAGTAGCCGCGCGCCGGGCGCTGCGGCGCCCGATCAACAGCAGACCCTCGTTGGCGGTGTCAGCCACCGAGTGCACCGCCTCGGCGAGTAGCGACGACGAGCCGGTGACGAGGTAGCCGACGAACTTCGCCACCGCGATACCAGCATTGGCCAGCAACGCCGCGATAATCGCCGTTGTCCCGCTTGCCACGCGTCACACTCCGAGCTGCTACCGCCATTCGGAGCTGAATGGCGGTGTGGGGGCTTCCAGATCGCTATTCGGCTCCGAAGGGCGGCCAGAACCCGGGCCGGGCTCGGAAGAGTTGGACTGGGCCGGGACCTGGGCAGATGGTGACGTCGGGGTCGGCGGCGGGCAGCCAGGCTGAGCCGCCTCGGGGCACCGTGACGCGAGCGCCGTCTCGGGAACGCAGCTCCGCCGACCCCCGGGTGCACAGCAGGATCTGCGGCCACGAGCTGCGCAGCAGGACCGGAGTCGACTCACCCTCGGCCCACTCGAGCCGGGTCAGCTGGAACTCCTCGGCAGGAGTGCGATAAGCGGTCTCCTGCGGCCCCACCCGTTCCCCGCGTTGCACCGGCAGCTCACCGTGGGAGAAGTCCAGTACCCGCAGCAGCTCCGGAACGTCGATGTGCTTGGCGGTCAGGCCGCCGCGCAGCACGTTATCCGAATTGGCGCTGATCTCCACAGCGGTGCCCCGCAGGTAGGTGTGCAGGTTGCCGGCCGGGAGGAACATCGCTTCTCCCGACGTCAGCACGACCTGGTTGAGCAGCAAGGCCGCGAGCACCCCGACGTCGCCTGGATACGTCTCGGCCAGCTCCAGAAATACCCGGCACTCTTGCCGAAAATCGCTCCCGTGAAGTTGCCGAAAATCGCTCCCGTGAAGACGTCGATAATCGCGGAGAACCCCGTCGCGGCGCAGTAGCGCAACGCAGGCATCCAGAGTGCAGGGCAGCACGGCCTTCACCACTGGCTCGGGCATCGTGATCCAGGTGGTGAACAGAGTGCGCAGCCCGTGGGTATTCGGCTCGGCCGCGAGCATCGCGCGGTAGGGCTCCAGCGCCGGCACGTCCAGCGCGGTGAGCAACTCGACGGTACGCAGCGGATCTCGGAAACCGGCCAGCGCGTGGAGCTCGGTGAGCGCGCAGATCAGCTCGGGTT
>JBOHFY010000327.1:0-7032 GCA_050699895.1 Pseudonocardiaceae bacterium | reverse complement strand
CGTCGAAGGCACACAAACCGTGATCAACCCCCAACGTGCGCCGCCGCCGCTCTTTCCAGCAGGTGGTCATCCGCCCAGGTGGCGACGTCAGTGGAGCGCACCCCGCCTAGCATCGGGCCGGTAGTCGGCCAGATCTCGGCGAATATCTCCCCACCGCGTTGCCCGAGTCGAGCGCGCGTATCCGCCGCGCCGTCTCACCATCGCGCCCGAACGGCGAGACACCATCCCGCTCGTCAGACATCCACCACACCTGAGAACGACCAGGGTGGGTAGTGGCGAGTTCGGCAATCTCCATAGGATGGCTTATATGCTTCTAGGCCGGTCGCGGGAGCTCACGAAGCTGAACGACCTGCTGCTCGCCGCGAGGCAGGGACACAGCGCGGCGGTGGTCATCAGCGGCGAGGCGGGGATCGGGAAGTCCGCGCTCGCGCAGAGCATGATGAGCGCTGCGGCCAACACCGCTATCCTGCGCACTCGCGGTATTGAAGCCGAATCCTCCATCCCTTTCGCTGGCTTGGCCGACCTGCTGCGGCCCGTCCAGCACCTGCTCTCTGAGTTACCGAAGCCGCAGGCCGCCGCGCTCGCGAGCGCGCTGGCTCTCGGGCCACCGGCGGCGGGTGACCGGTTCGTTGTCGCGGCCGCGACGCTGAGCCTGCTCGCCGCGGCGGCCCAGGGCGGGTCCCTGCTCTGCGTGGTCGACGACGCGCACTGGCTCGATCCCTCCTCGGCCGAGGCCCTGGTCTTCGCGGCTCGCCGGATGCGGGCGGAGGGATCGGTCCTCGTGTTCACCGTGCGCGACGGTGAGCCTGGGGCTGATCGGTTTGGTGTTTTGGAGCAGGTGCGGCTGGAAGGTCTGGACGCTGAGTCGGCTACCGCGTTGCTGGAGCACGGCGCGGGGTGGCCGCTGCCGCCCCAGGTCGCCGAGCGACTGGTAACCGACACCGGCGGCAATCCGCTCGCGCTGCTGACGCTGCCCGGTCAGCTCACAGAAGACCAGCTCAACGGCCGGAGCCTCATCCTGGAGCCACTTCCGATCAACTCCCTGCTGAGGGAAAGCTTCTCGCGCCGGGTGCGGGAACTCCCGCCGGGCGCCCGCACCGCCCTGCTTCTGGTCGCGACGAGCGACCTCGATGCCACCGACCTGGTGGAGCGGGCATTGCAGCAGGTTGGCGGTTCGCTGGCCGACCTGGAGGTGGCCGAGGAAGCCGGGCTGGTGCGCATCGAGAACGGCCAGCTGGCATTCCGGCACCCCCTGATCCGCTCCGCGGTCTTCCACGAGGCCACCCCGGCCCAGCGCCGTTTGGCTCATCGCCAGCTCGCGGTGGCCTTGGACAGCGTGGCCGCGCCCCAGGCCGAGGAGCGCCAGGCCTGGCACCTCGCGGCGGCGACGCTGACCGCAGACGAGGCGGTAGCGGCCGCCTTGGAGCGGGTGGGCACGGCCGCGAGCGGCAGGTCGAGCCACGCCGTGGCCGCCCACGCGCTGGAGCGGGCCGCTGGTCTGAGCCCGAGCCGGACCGAGCGCGCCCGCCGGTTAGTCGCGGCCGCTTATGCCGCCGTTCCGGCGGGTTTGGTGCAGGAGGCGATACACCTGCTGGAGCAGGCCCGCACCTGGACTGACGACCCCGCCGTCGCCGCGGTCGCCGAGTGCGAGCAGTACCGCTTGACCGTGTGGGGATCAACTCCCGAGACAGGCCGCGCCCGGCTGTTCGATTTCGCCGCACGGATTGAAGACCAATTCCCGGACGTGGCGGCTCGGGCGTATCTGGCGGCGGCCCATGCCAGCCTGGCCAGCTATGACTGTCTCGCGATTACCGCGGGGATCGAGCGGGTGGCTCGCCTGGCGGGCTCGGATGAGCATGTCGCGCTGCACTGTGACGTCCTTGGCGCGATCGCGGCCGCCCAGGCTGGTGCGACGGATCGCGCCGAGGGGCTGCTGCGCGAGCGTCACGTTCAGCTCGCCAAGGAGGACACGTTCGACGTTGACCAGCTCGTTGTCACCAGTGGATCGTGTTACCTGGCGCTGCAGCGGACCGCTGAGGCACGGCCATTGCTCACCCGCGCCGTCGACGCCAGCCGCCAGGCGAATGCGCCCGGCCTGCTCGCGGTACAGCTTCCCTGGATGGCCCTGCTGGAGTGGCTGGAGGGGAACTGGAACTCCGCACTCGCCCTCGCGCATGAGGCGGTCGAGCTTGCCCCGCAGACCGGTTGGCTGGCCCGGCTGCCCAACAACCTGAGTACCCTGGCCAAGGTCGAAGCGGGGTTCGGGATGGCCAGCTGCCGCGAGCACGCCGCCCAGGCCGTGGCCGCCGCGCGATCCGGCGGCCACACCGCCGCCACGGTGCACGCGCTGGCCGCCCTGGGGCTCTTGGAGCTCGGCCTGAACCATCCGCACGACGCGGCTGAGGCACTCCAGGATGCCTGGGATGCGGCCTCGCGGACAGCGCCGAACCTGCAGCTGCAGATCCTGCCCGATCTCGTGGAGGCCTACGCGGGAGCCGGCCTGCTTGATCAGGCAACCGAGAAACTGGCGCAGCTCGACGACCTGGCCGGGCGCGCCGGGCACGTGTGGGCGCGAGCAGATGCCGCCCGCTGCCGCGGGCTGCTGGAACGCCGGGACTTCGCGGAGTTTTTCGACCAGGCCCTGCACTTACACGCCGAGGGCACGCCCCCCTTCGCCCGCGCCAGGACGCACTTCGCCTACGGAATCCGCCTTCGCCGCAGCCGGAACAGGGCTGATGCGGGGGTCCAGTTGCGCAGTGCACTCGCGCTGTTCGAGCGTCTGGGTGCGGCGCCGTGGGTGGAACGGACCCGCGCCGAACTGGTGTCCAGCGGCGGGTCGGCGCCGGCCCACGGCGACATCATCGGGCTGCAGCTCACGCCGCAGGAGCTCCGGGTCTCCCTCGCGGTCGAGCGCGGCCTGACCAACGCCGACGTCGCGGCTGAGCTTTTCCTCAGCGTCAAGACAATCGAATATCACCTCAGCAGCATCTACCGCAAGCTCGGGATCAGCTCCCGGACACAGCTGATCCGCCACCTGGGTAAGGGCCGTACGGCTTAGTCGCCGCTGCCCGCGCCGACGACCGACCGAGGGCCGAAACCACGCTGCTCTAGCGTGCCCCGCAGTTCCCGCAACGCTCGCAGGCGGGTCGGTCCGATGCTGCCCTGGGGCATGCCCGTGGCGTGGGACACCTCGGCGTAGCTGCTGTCAGGTTGGTAGAACAGCAGCCGGATCAGCTCCTGGCGTTGTCCGGTCAGTTCTCCCACGGCGGCGTCCACCGCCCGGTGGACCTCACGAGCGACGACCGCGACGTCCGGTCCTTCCTCGGTCGCGACCAGCTGCTTGCCAGCAAGGTCATCAGGTATCTCTCGGTTCCGGCGCCGGAGCAGCGCGAGGCACTCCCGGCTGGCCGTCGTCGCCAGCCAGCCGCCCAGGCGCTCGGGGTCTCTGAGGGTGTCTATCCGTTCCAGCACCCGCAGCCAGGTGTTCTGCACGGCGTCCTCAGCGTCGGCGGCCTGTAGCCGGAACGAGGCAACGGTGGACCGCACCAGGCGGCCGTACCGGCCGATCAGCTCTTCCCAGGCCAATGGCTGCTTGTCGTCGGCCGCTCGCAACAGGGCGGCGGTGCTCTCTCGGGTCTGTGTGCTCGCCGGTGTCGGCATCGGGGTGCTCCTTCATCTCGCTTGATGCCGACGCTAGGGAGATCGCGTCCGAGCGAGATCCGAGCAAACCCTGGTGCGCACCCTAGGGTTGTGGGACAGCCCCCTGGGCTCCGGCTGGCAGGGGTGGGCGGTTCACCTGTCGTGCCAGCTGGCGCAGCCAGTGGCCATGCGCGAACCGGAGCGCCGGCTGCATGATCGGGCGCGTCAGTCCCGGCAGGACGCCCCGCTGGGTCTCCTCGGTGACGATCCGGGTACCGCACTCGTGAGGTTCCAGCAACCAGATGTGGTATCCGTGCGCTCCGCGACGCCACCAACGCCAGCCGATTCGGGACGGAGGTTCCCAGGTGTCCACCTCGCTGGTGAGGTGAACGTACAAGGTGACCCACCGGAAGACACTGCCGTCCTGCAGGTAGCGCTGCTGTGGGTCCGCCAGCTCAACGGACCACGCGTTGGCGTAAAACTCTGGCCAGCCGTGAGCGTCTATCAGCAGGTCCCACACCCGCTCCGGCGGCGCCGGGATGATGAGCTCGTTATGAGCGAACACCCGCGCGCCATTCGGCTGCTCACCGCGAGGCCACTGGTCGAACTCTGAGATCGGGCTCCTGGCTTCGCGCGCCCGGAGCCTGAGACTGCTCGCCACGGCGTCCCTCCCCACACTCTGCACGCGGCCTACCGGCACACGTCGTCAGAGTTAGGGAGTACGCAGCTGTCCTCGGTGATACCTCGGACAGCCAGTTGGTGAGTCTCCGGGGACCCCCGTCAGTGTTTGCTCCGTCACTTCGCGGGGAGCAGACGGCGGGCGGCGGCCGCGAAGGCGGTCGCCGAAGGGTATTTCTGCTGGCCGAGCAGGTCGACAGTGCGGTGCAGGCTAGCGACAACCAGACCGGATCCCTGGACCGCGTGCGCTCCGTGGAGCGCCTCACCGGTGACGCTGATGGCCTCATCGAGCTGGCCACGCTGGGCCAAGATTAATCCTAAGCCAGCGGCATAAGAAATGTGGTTGCGCGGAAACAACACCGCGTCGACTCTAGCCAGAGCGGTGCGGGCGGCTACCTCGGCGGGCTTGCCCTGGCGCAGGGCCAACGCGACCCGCGATTCGTACGAGGCTAGCTGGGCAGAATCCCAGAAATCCAGCCAGAACGGCTCATCCCCACGCCGCCCCCGGTCGAACAACTGGCGAGCCTGGCCGAGAGCGGCGACAGCGGCGCTGCGATCACCCGCCTGGGCGTGCCCGAGGGCCTCCCGCGCCGCCAGCAGAGACGACAACGGGAAATTCTCTTGATCGTGGGTCTCGGTTTTCCTGGCGGCCTGGACCAGGCCAACTGCCTCCGCCCCGGAACCCAGATAGCTGGCTTGCGACGCCATCGACGCCAAAGCCGTCACGCGGACGCCGGGCACGTCGTTCACATCGGCGAAATGGCATGTCTCAAGCCACCACCGGCGTGCCCCGTCCTGCCATCCCGCGTCATAGGAAAGCCACCCCGCGTGCTCCATGGTCGCCGCGGTGACTTTCTGCAGCTCGTGTCGGACCTCAGGCAGGCAGCTACCCCGGTGAAGAGCGTCCTGAAGCCGCCGCGCCACCCCCTCGGTCAGCTGACAGATGGTGCCGCCGCCGTGACGGTCGTCCAGCTCGTAGAGGCGGTGCAACGCCGTCCAGCACCGGGTCACGTCGGCGGCGTCGATCCGCCCCGGGGTAGCCACGTTCTGCGGCAACAGCGCCATCACAGCCAGACCCACGGCCCCACCAAGGAGCTCCCGGCGATCCACACCATCCAGGATAGGCCGCTGGCCCAGGTCACCGGCGACGCCCAAGACAGCGGGAGGCACGCCGAGCGCATCAGCAAGATCAGCCAGGACAACGGTGTCCCGCCCGGCACGGGTCACCCCGCGCTCCACCCGGGAGATGGTGGCCTGCGAGTAACCCGACCGGTCGGCCAGCTCCTGCTGAGTCCAGCCGTGAGCCTCGCGGAGCAGGCGGACCACCGTCCCCGTCGCGCCCGCCGCAAGGGCAGCCCGACCCCGCGGCGAGACAAGAACCGCAACCCCCGCACTGGGATCCATGACCATCCCGCCCACCCCCATGACGCGGGGTGCCCGATCGTTCACCCGGCGCCGCGCACCCTACCAACCGATCACACCCACCCGCTCCGTCGTAGTCAGACCCGAATACCTGCGCCACTCACGGGGTACGGCCGTGAACTCGGCACCACGGACGTTTCTCGTGCCTTGGGAGGTCGGTAGCGTCGAGTTCACGACGCACCAGTGGTGTGTCAGCCGGCGTCTGGTTGGGTTTGGATCTCCTTGAGGCGGGCGGGGGGGATGAGGTCGGCGACGATGGCGGGGACTGCTCGGGCCATCAATGTCCGGGCCCGGTCGGGGGATCGGAGCAAAGTCGCTTGTTGCCGGTACAGCACCCGTAGCGTCTGGTGAGTTTGTTTGTCGATGTCGGCGATCAGGGTCCGGTGCAGCCGGGTGCGATCGACGCTCGCGCGGCTGATGCGAGGAACCTCGAACACCGCTTGCCGGCCGCCGGCCCACCGGCCGCCGGCAGCGAGATCCTCGTACTCGCGAAGCAGAGCGACCGCTTTCCGATTCGCCTCGTCGGTGATGTCCTTGAGCCTCCGGTTTAGTTCCTCGGCCCGCTCGTTCTCCGCCCGGCATCGTTCGAACAGCTGGGCTTCAGTGTCAGCAATGAGCTCGGCGCGGCGACGTTTCACTTCGACTCGCAGCGCGGTGAACCGCTGCCGGATTGCGGCGCGGAGTTCCCGGTCGGTCATGTCTCCTCCAAGTCAGATATGCCATGGTGGCGCCTTGAGGCCACCAACGGGCAACCGTGAGGTGACGGCTCGGTGCCGAGAGCTAGCTAGGCGGCAAAGTTCGCATGAACGCCAATCGGCGTGTCAACCGTGAAGCAGCCGCTCCAGTGCCGCTCGCGCCGCTGTGTCACGAGCGGCGGCTCGGGCAATGTCCTGCGCCAGCGCGTGCAGCCATTCGTCCATGCTGATGCCGCGACGACTGATCACCACCCCGCGCACCACCTGCTGCAGCTCCGCTTCGATCCCGCCGCCCCGGCCCTCGCGCAGCTCAAGATCGCGGTTTTCCCCGTGCACCACGAGGCGAACAGCGCGGCCCGGGCGGTGCGCCAAGCGGTCCCCGACAGTGCGTTGGTAGCCGATCTCCACCATGCCCGCCGGGAGCGCCTGGGCTAGCGCACCGCTCAACACCCGGGCGTAGGACGCGACCTCCTCGCGGTCGGCTCGCAGCATCGCGGCCAGGAGCTGCACGTCACCCATCGGGCCCAGGCCGCTGGGCTCAAGCGTCACGAGGACTGGCCGGTCATGAGTCAGTCAGCGGGAGGACGAGCTGCGGCTT
>JBOHFY010000326.1:0-6547 GCA_050699895.1 Pseudonocardiaceae bacterium | reverse complement strand
GGTTGGAGGCGCTGTCCCGAGGGGCGGCGCACGTCCGGTTCGTGGAATCCGACCGGCGCGCGGCCGCCGTGCTGCGCCGCAACGTCGAGGCGCTCGGACTGGGTGGGCGGGGCGGCACCGCGGCGCGGGTGAGCACCGCGGACGTGCCCGCGGCGCTGCGTGGTGACCCGGGCTTGCCCTACGATGTGGTGCTCGCCGACCCTCCTTACGCGCTCGCCGACGCTGCTCTCGGCGGTGTGCTGAGCGCCCTGGCCGGCGGCGGCTGGCTGGCGCCGGCGGCGCTGCTTGTGGTGGAGCGCCCGGTCACGGCACCTACGTTAGCCTGGCCGGTTGGTGTGAATGCGCTCACTCATCGGCGGTATGGCGACACCGTCGTGTATTACGGTTGCACATGAGGCGTGCGGTGTGTCCCGGTTCTTACGACCCCGCCACCAATGGCCATCTCGACATCATTGAGCGGGCCGCGAGCCAGTTCGACGAGGTCGTGGTCGCCGTCCTGATTAATAAGACCAAGAGCTGCCTGTTCGAGGTCTCCGACCGGATGGCGATGCTGAAGGAGATCACCGAGCACCTGGCGGGTGTGCGCGTCGACTCTTGGCATGGGCTGCTCGTGGACTATTGCACCACCAACGGGATCGCCACGATCGTGAAAGGCCTGCGCGCGGTCAGTGACTTCGACTACGAGCTGCAGATGGCCCAGCTGAACTACCAGCTCTCCGGGGTGGACACGATGTTCTTGCCGAGCAAGCCGCACTACAGCTATCTGTCCAGTTCGGTGGTCAAGGAGGTCGCTACCTACGGTGGTGACGTGGGTCACCTGCTGCCGGCTACGGTGCACAAGCGCCTGGTCGCCCGGCTCGCCGGGGAGCGGCCATGATGTGCGGCTCCTGGGGTGTCTGGCCCCTGGGATGCCTGGTTACTGGGCGGACACGCCGGGGCGGCGCGAGTTCCCCCATCCAGGTTGCTTGACCGGCCACACTGGCGGCTGTGGATGGTGAGGAGCGACAAGGGCGGGTGTACCGAGTTTTCGAGGCACTTGATGGCCTTGTGACCACCCTTGAGGAGGCGCGTGGGGTACCCATGACCTCCAGCTGCGTGGTGCCCCGCGGAGATGTGCTGGACCTGCTCGACGACATCCGTGACGCGATCCCCGCTGAGCTTGATGACGCTCAGGACGTGTTGGACCATCGGGACGAGCTGGTGGAGACCGCGCGCCAGGAAGCGGAGCGGTTGGTGACCGGGGCGCGCGAGGAGGCCGCGCGCCTGACCGCCGAGGCTCGGGCCCACGCCGAGTCGATGGTCGCCGACGCGCACGCCGAGGCGGAGCGTCTCGCGGCCACCGGGCGCCGAGAATACCAGGAGCTCACCGGGCGCGCGGAAGCTGAGGCGGAACGAATGACCGCGGCCGGGCGGGCCGCTTACGAGCGGGCCGTCGCCGACGGCCGCGCCGAGCAGACCCGGCTGGTCGAGCAAACCCAGGTGGTGCAGGCGGCCCGAGCCGAGGCCACCCGAATCCACGGCGAGGTGAGCACTGAGGTTCACCGGCTGCGCTCGGAATGCGACGCCTATGTCGAAGGCACCCTTGCGGAGTTCGAGGACCTGCTCAACCGCACTCTGCACACTATCGGGCGCACGGTCGGGCGTGGTCGGGCACAGCACGGCGGGCCGGTGTCCGCGGGTGTCGGTGAGTACTCCCGGTAACGACCACAGCTGAGCCCGCCGTTGTCCGCGTCTGGGCACCATCGCCTATCCTGCACCCTGATGCCGCGAAACACCGCTCCCGCTCGACCGGACCCGTCCGCCCCGTGGGTGATCGATACTCGGGACCTGGGCCGGCGTCCCGGGGCGATGCGCCGCTACCACCGGGACGTCCGGCTGTCGGCCGCGCTCGGCGTGGACGTGATCGAGATAGCCGCAGGGGACCGCGTGACCCTGGACGTGCGGCTGGAGTCGGTCATGGAGGGTGTGTTGGCGTCGGGCACGGCATCGGCGCCGGTCACCGGGCAGTGTGCCCGGTGTCTGGATCCGCTGGTGGACTCACTGGAGGTCGAGCTGACCGAGCTGTTCGCCTACCCGGACTCGGCGACCGACGCCAGCACCGATCCCGACGAAGTCAGCCGGGTCATCGACGGCCTGGTCGACCTCGAGCCAGTGGTTCGCGATGCGCTGCTGCTGGCGTTGCCGCGGGCCCCGCTCTGCGACGAAAACTGTCCCGGATTGTGTCCGGACTGTGGCGGTAAGTGGGCGGAACTCGGTACGGATCACCGGCATGAGACGATGGACCCGCGCTGGGCCGCCCTGACCACAGGACTGAAGCAGCGTCTGCCCGGAAACGAAGAGGAGAACGAGTAACGTGGCCGTCCCCAAGCGCAGGATGTCGCGGTCGAACACCCGCTCGCGGCGGTCCCAGTGGAAGACTGTCGCGCCGGCTCTCGCGCCGTGTTCGAACCGGGCGTGCCGGGAGCCCAAGCCACCGCACATGGTCTGCCCGCATTGCGGGAAATACGACGGCCGCCAAGTCGTCCAGCCGGCCTGACCCGCACGACGCGACGCACCCTTGGTGAATCGGTCTTCGCGGGGTCACCTATCAGATCTGGCCCCCCTGCTCACCGCGCTTGGCGTCGATCTTGACGCCAAGCTTCTGACTCTGGCCCTTACTCACCGCTCCTACGCCTATGAGAGCGGTGGCCTGGAACCCAATGAGCGCCTGGAGTTCCTGGGCGATGCCGTGCTCGGTGTGGTCGTCACTGACCACCTGTTTCGCACTCATCCCGACCTGCCCGAGGGGCAGCTCGCCAAGCTGCGCGCCAGCGTGGTGAACATGCACGCGCTGGCTGGCGTGGCCCGTGGGTTGTGTACCAGAGGCTTGGGGGAGTACCTGCTGCTAGGTCGGGGCGAGGAGCTCACCGGGGGCCGCAACAAGTCCAGCATCCTGGCTGACACCATTGAGGCACTGATCGGCGCGGTGTACCTGCAGCACGGGATAGACGTCGCCTGCGGCGTGGTGCACCGGCTGTTCGACCCGCTGCTGATGCTGGCACCCCAGCTAGGCGCCGGCCTGGACTGGAAGACCAGCCTCCAGGAGCTCACCGCCGGTCGTGAGCTGGGGGTGCCCGAGTACCGGATCACCGAGAACGGGCCCGACCACCTCAAGGAGTTCACCGCGACCGCCGTGATAGCCGGGGTGGAGCGGGGAACCGGGCAGGGTCGGACCAAGAAAGAAGCCGAGCAGCGGGCCGCCGAGGCTGCCTGGCGCTCGCTGTCCGAGCTGGCCAGCGGGAGCGCCCCGCCGGCCGGGTAGCGCGGCGTGCCGGAGCTGCCCGAGGTCGAGGTTGTCCGGTTGGGCCTCGACGAACACGTCACCGGGCGCACGGTGGCCGCCGTCGAGGTTCGCCATCTTCGCTCGGTACGCCGCCACCTCGCCGGTGAGCTGGACTTCACCGCCCGCTTGCGCGGCCGGCAGATCCGAGCCGCGCGACGCCGGGGCAAGTACCTCTGGCTGGAGCTGGGTGGAGCGCAGGTGATGCTGGCCCATCTGGGCATGAGCGGGCAGATGCGCATCCAGCCGCCCGGTGCCGCCGACGAGACTCACCTGCGGGTGCGGCTGGGGTTCGCCGACGACGGGCCTGAGCTGCGCTTCATCGACCAGCGCACGTTCGGTGGCCTCTCGGTGGAAGATGTGGTCGACGGCCTGCCCACCCCGGTGGCGCACATTGCGCGCGACCCGATGGACCCGTGTTTCGAGCTCGATGCGGTGGTCGCCGGGATCCGGCGGCGGCGCACCGACCTCAAACGCGCGTTGCTGGACCAGACCCTGGTGTCCGGGATCGGAAACATCTATGCCGACGAGGCGCTGTGGCGGGCTCGGCTGCACGGGGCGCGGCCTACCGCGACGCTGACCCGCGCCCAAGGCCGTGCCGTGCTGACGGCCGCCACCGAGGTGATGACCGAGGCGCTCGCCGCCGGTGGCACCTCCTTCGACGCGCTGTACGTCAACATCAACGGCGCGTCAGGCTACTTCGACCGCTCGCTGGCTGCTTACGGGCAGGCCGGCCGGCCCTGCCCCCGCTGCGGCACCGCGATCCAGCGCGAGTCCTTCATGAATCGCTCCTCCTACACCTGCCCCCGCTGCCAGCCCCGCCCCCGCCACACACTCACGACCTCAAGGACGCGTCAATAATCGGAGCGCAACCGTCAAGGGATCGGAAAGTTCCCCCAAGGGGTGATGCACGGGCGCACGATGCACACAGCGCAACGCCGACGCGCTCAGTCTCGTGGAGGCGGCGTGCTGACCATTGCCGCGGCGAGCCACAAGCTCGGTGAGAAGGGTGTCGGCTGATGACTGATCTGGCTTATGCGCTGGTTTTTCTCGGTGTCTTCGTGGTGCTGGTGGGCACGCTGCGCG
This sequence comes from Pseudonocardiaceae bacterium, assembly GCA_050699895.1. GTDB lineage: Bacteria > Actinomycetota > Actinomycetes > Mycobacteriales > Pseudonocardiaceae. The sequence continues at coordinate 2,142 of JBOHFY010000326.1, read as the reverse complement.
GTCTGGAGCGGCTGTGACCGCCGTGGAGAACTCCGTCGCCCTGGTGCTCGCGCTGCTGCTGATCGGGTACCTGGGCTACGCGCTGGTCCGACCGGAGAAGTTCTGACATGTCCGACACCACTGCCGGTCTGATCCAGCTCGGTCTGCTGTTGGCCCTGCTCATCGCGGGGTATCGACCCGTCGGCGACTACCTGGCCCGGGTCTACGCGGCGCCGACGCACCTGAGAGCCGAGCAGGTGATTTACCGGCTGATCCGGGTCGACCCGGACGCTGACCAGCGTTGGACCACCTATGCGGCCGGTGTGCTGGGTCTGTCCGCGGTGTCGATCGTGCTGCTGTTCCTGCTGCAGCGGGTGCAGAGCTTCCTGCCGCTGAACCTGGGGCGGGGCGACGTCGAGCCCGGCATCGCGTTCAACACCGCGGTGTCCTTCGTGACCAACACGAATTGGCAGTCTTACGTGCCCGAAAGGGTGATGGGCCACCTGGTGCAGCTGGCCGGGCTCACCGTGCAGAACTTCCTCTCCTCGGCGGTGGGAATGGCGGTGGCTGTCGCGTTGATCCGCGGATTCGTGCGCAGCCGTACCGACCGGCTGGGCAATTTCTGGGTTGACCTCACCCGGGGAGTGGTCCGGATCCTGCTGCCGCTCTCCCTTCTCGGGGCGATCGTGCTGATCATCGGTGGGGTGGCCATGAGCCTGCGCGCCGGGGCCGCCGTCACCGGGCTGGACGGTCACCGGAGCACCATCGCGCTGGCGCCGACCGCGAGCCAGGAAGTGATCAAGGAGCTGGGCACCAACGGTGGCGGGATCTTCAACGCCAACTCCGCGCATCCATTCGAGAACCCGACCTCGTGGACCAACCTGTTCGAGATCTTCCTCCTGCTGGTCATCCCGGTCAGCCTGACCCGGACGTTCGGCCGGATGGTCGGCAACGTGCGGCAGGGCTACGTCCTGGTCACCGTGATGGCCGTGCTTTGGGTCACCGTGCTGGCCGCCGCCTGGTGGGCCGAGACGCACCCGAACGGCCCGGCTACGCGGGCCGCCGGCATCGCGATGGAAGGCAAGGAGGTTCGCTTCGGCATCCCGTCCAGTGTGCTGTTCGCCATTTCCACCACCGGGACCTCCACCGGGGCGGTGAACTCGATGCATGACAGCTACACCGGCCTGGGTGGTGGGATGGCGTTGCTCCATATGCTCCTCGGCGAGGTCTCGCCGGGCGGCACGGGTACCGGGCTGTATGGCTTGCTCGTGGTCGCGGTGATCGCGGTGTTCCTGGCCGGGTTGATGGTCGGGCGCACCCCCGAGTACCTCGGGAAGAAGCTGGGGCGCCGCGAGGTCACCGCCGCGTCGATCTCAATTTTGACGATGCCCGCGGTCGTGCTGGGTGGGGCCGGTGTGGCACTGGCGCTGCCGTCCACCCTGGGTGCGCTGACCAACTCCGGCGCCCATGGCTTGTCCGAGGTGGTCTACGCCTACGCCTCGGCGGGGAACAACAACGGCAGCGCGTTCGCCGGCCTCACGGTGACCTCCGGCTTCTTCCAGTCCACCCTCGCCGTGGCGATGGTCTTCGGCCGGTTCATTCCTATCCTCGCGGTGCTCTGCCTGGCCGGCTCGCTGGCCCGGCAGACCACCGTGCCGGTCACCGCGGGCACCCTGCCGACCACCGGCGCGCTGTTCGTCGCGCTGGTCACCGCCACCGTCATCCTCGTCGCCGCGTTGACCTTCATCCCCGCGCTGGCGCTCGGTCCCTTCGCGGAGGCCCTCGCATGACGCTCGTCCGGCAACGCCCGACCGGTGCCCAGAAACGTGCGGCGTCGGCGGGTGTGGCCGCCGGCGCCTTCCACCCCCGGCAGCTGGTGTCCTCGCTGCCCGACGCGCTGCGCAAGCTTGACCCGCGCCATCAGCTGCGCAACCCGGTGATGTTCGTGGTGTGGATCGGCTCGGCGTTGGTCACCGTGCTGGCCGTGGTGCGCCCCGGGGTGTTCGCGATCGCGGTGGCGGCCTGGTTGTGGTTCACGGTGCTGTTCGCCAATCTCGCCGAGGCGGTCGCCGAGGGCCGCGGCCGGGCCCAGGCCGAGACGCTTCGCCGGACCAGGAAGGAGACCGTCGCCCGGCGGCTCACTTGTGGACAACCTGTGAGTGG
>JBOHFY010000325.1:0-3363 GCA_050699895.1 Pseudonocardiaceae bacterium | reverse complement strand
TGGCAGGAGTCCCTACCCGGAGAAGGTGGGAATCTTGCCGTTCTTCGCTGCCTGGTGATCTGCTTCCCACGCGTGCAGGACGTTGAGCGGCAGGCGACCGCGGTCACTGACACTGTGGCCGTTCTGCTTGGCCCACTCGCGGATGGCCTTGAGCGTGTCCCGGTTGTAGCCGCTGCGCGCGACGCCACCGTTGCCGTTGGTGGCCCTGCGGCCAGCCGAGCGGTCGACGCCACGGGCGCCCGGGCGCCGCGCGCTGGTCTTGCGAGCAGCCGCGACATAACGGGCCAAGTTGTCACGGAGCTTGGTGGCGTTGTCGTCCGCCAGGTCGATCTCGTATGTGACACCCTCAAGCGCGAACTCGACTGTTGAAATGTCCTCAGCTTCCTCGCCGGTGAGGTCGTCGATGAGGGTGACGATGGTCTTCTGGGCCACGGGTACTCATTCTCCTTGTCGAGAGGAACGCGGCTTAGGCACAACTGCCGTGTTGTGAACGCTGACCGCGATAAGATACACACCGCTCGGCGATGCGGGCTCGCGGCATGCCGAAAGCGCCACGCCCGCGTTTCGTGAGCCACGCCTCCAGAGCGGTTCAGCCGGAGCGACGTAAGCGCGCTACCTCGGCGAGCACAACCCCGGCGGCGACCGACGCGTTGAGCGACTCGACCGGCCCCACCATGGGTATCGACACCGAGGCGTCACAAGTCTCGCGAACCAGCCGGGACAGCCCCCGGCCTTCTGAACCGAGGACGAGCACCAAAGGTCCGGTAGCCAGTGGGAAGCCGTCCACTAGCATTGCGCCGCCGGCGTCCAGGCCGACTACCATCAAGCCGGACGCGGCAAGATCTTTGAGCGTGCGCACCAGATTGGTGACCCGGGCCACCGGCAGGCGCGCGGCCGTGCCCGCCGAGGTCCGCCATGCCACCGCGGTCATCCCCGCCGAGCGCCGCTGCGGTACCACCAGCCCGTGCGCGCCGAACGCGGCGGCGCTGCGGACCACGGCGCCGAGGTTGCGCGGGTCGGTCACCCCGTCCAGCGCGACGAGCAACGGCGGCGTCCCGGACCCCCGCGCGGTCACCAGCAGGTCCTCGGCAAGCGCGTACTCATACGGCGGCACCTGCAGCGCCACCCCCTGGTGCAGGGCACCCCCGGCCAGCCGGTCGAGGTCAGCCCGGGGCACCTCGAGAATGGACAGACCGGTGTCGGCGGCCAACCGGACGGACTCGCTGACCCGGTCGTCGAGGTCCACTCCGATGGCGACGTGCAGCGCGGTGGCCGGCACTCCGGCGCGCAGGCATTCCAGCACCGGGTTGCGACCGAGCACGGTCTCTCCGGGCTCGCTACCGCCGTGGCGGCGGGCCGCGGCGGCTGGGCTGGCCGCACGCCGCCCAGGATGCTGGGGGGCAGCGTGACGCTGGGCGTCTTGATGGCGGGCCGGATGGCCGGGCCGCAGCTCGGCAGGCGGCGTGGCGCCACGACCGCGCAGCCCCTTGCGCTTCTGCCCGCCGGAGCCGACGACGGCGCCCTTCTTGGTGCCCGGCTTGCGCATCGCGCCCCTGCGCTGGGAATTACCGGCCATGAACCTCAGCTCCCCTTGACTGTCCACACTGGACCATCGGGGGTGTCCTCGACGGTGATTCCGGCCGCTAGCAGTTGATCGCGCACCGCGTCGGCGGTCGCGTAGTCGTGGCGGTGGCGAGCCTCGGCACGCTCGGTGAGCAGCCGGTCCACCACGCGGGCCAGCGCCGCCGCCGCGGCGTCTGATCCCGACGTCGAGCGCCACTGGTCAGTCAGCGGGTCCAGGCCCAGCACGCCGGCCATCGCGCGCACCGAACCGGCCGCGCCCAGCGCCGTCTGGTGGTCCCCGGCGTCCAGCGCCGCGTTGCCCTCGTGCACGCCTGCGTGGATCGCGGCCAGTGCCGCCGGCGTGCCGAGGTCGTCGTCCATCGCCCCGGCGAAATCAGCGCACCAGGTACGCGGCTCGGGTACCCCGCAGCGTTCCCGCACTCGGTGCACGAACGACTCGATTCGCTGATAGGCGGACACCGCCTCGTCCAGCGCGCCATCTGAGTACTCGATGGCGGACCGGTAATGTGCGGCAATCAGATAATAGCGCAGCTCCACGGCACGGACCCGGCGCAGGGTGGCCGGGATGGACAACGTGTTGCCTAGCGACTTCGACATCTTCGCGCCGGACAGCGTCACCCAGCCGTTATGCAACCAGTACCGGGCGAACCCGTCGCCCGCGGCGCGAGACTGGGCTCGTTCGTTCTCGTGGTGCGGGAAAACCAGGTCCAACCCGCCGCCGTGGATGTCGAACTCCGGGCCGAGGTAGGTGGTGGCCATCGCCGAGCATTCCAGGTGCCATCCGGGGCGGCCCGGCCCCCACGGCGTTGGCCAGGACGGCTCGCCGGGCTTGGCGCCCTTCCACAAGGTGAAGTCCCGGGGATCACGCTTGCCTGAGGCGGCGGACTCGCCCTGGGAGACCTCCTCGGGTCGCTGCCCGGACAGCGACCCGTAGTCCTCCATCGTGGCCACCGCGAAGTAGACATCGCCAGCCGCGGCGTAGGCGTGCCCCCGGTCGATCAGCCGTGCCATCAGCTCGACCATCTGGGGAACATGGCCGGTGGCGCGCGGCAGTGCCGACGGCGGCAGGCAGCCCAGCACCGTGTAGGCGTCCTCAAACGCCCGTTCGTGGGTGTAGGCCCACTCCCACCAGCGCCGGCCCGCGTCGGCAGACTTGGCGAGGATCTTGTCGTCGATGTCGGTGACGTTGCGCACGAGCAGCACGTCGTGGCCGGTGGCCAGCAACCAGCGGCGCAGCACGTCGTAGTTCAACGCCGACCGCACATGCCCGATGTGCGGCACGCCCTGCACGGTGGCACCGCACACGTAGATCGACGCCGTGCGGGGTCGCAGCGGGACGAACTCCCGCAGGCTGCGCGTCGCGGTGTCGTAGAGGTGCAGGCTCACGACGTGATCCTAGAGCGTGGTTTGGCCCGCCCCACGATCAATACCCGGTCACCGCCGTTACGCTTCAGCTCGCCTCTCGTGACCAGGTGATTGCCGCAGATCTCTTCGAGCACCTCGATCGTGAGGGCGTCGGGCGCATCCAGCTACTCTCCGCCGCCATGACGACAGGCACGAGCATGCGAGGGAAGCTGGTACGTGACCGGATTCCGGAGATCATCTTGCAGGCGGGGCTCATTCCCGTCATCGAGACCGCGTCACCGGAGGACTACGGCCGGTACGTGCGCGCGAAGCTGGAGGAGGAGCTTGCGGAATACCTGAGTTCCGGGGACGTGGCCGAGGTGGCCGACCTCGTCGAGGTCTGCTTCGCCGCTGCGGCGCTGCACGGTGTCGGTC
>JBOHFY010000324.1:0-6755 GCA_050699895.1 Pseudonocardiaceae bacterium | reverse complement strand
GGATCGAGATCACATAGTGCGGCTGCCGTTCCGGTGTGAGTGATCACGACACGTACCTCGGCGACCACGGTGCCCTGAGGGGACCGTGGTCGCAGTGTGCGGGGTGACGGTTGTGCCGAGAATGCTTCTTGGGTGTCGACTACTGCTTGCTGAACAGTCTCGATCCAGAAAATCGCGTCGAGCCTTGTCGCATTAGCATTACTGACATCGAACGGGATGTTCAGGATGCCGCCCGCCTGGGTTAGAGAACTGTTTGCGGGGGTGGTCGTAGAAATTATCAGCACCACTGTCTTGATAATTTTCTGCCCCGCGATCGCTTGCTGGAGGGCCAGGTTTGAATTCTTGACAAAAGAAAGTTTGATGCTCGGGGGCAACGGTGGGTTGACAAAGGGCGCCAGATAGGGAAGCCCGAGCGGAGGGGGAGTGTTGGGGTTCTTCGTGGGCGTCGAGTCGACGACACCGATCTGTGGGCCCGACGGTACCGTCAGTGCCGTGCCCAGTGTTAGCAGCGAGTTACCGTGGGGGATCGTCGCCTGGCGGACCACGGTGGCGGGCGCGGGAGGTACGGTGGTGGCCGGCACAGTGAGCCACAATCCCGGCTCGATGTGCAGTGGCTGGTCTGTCACCACATCGGCGATCCGCTGCAGATACCGCAACCCGAAGATGTTGATGTCAAGCTGCCCGGTGGAACCTCGGTTAGGGACTGCGGCGCCGATCGGGGTGAACTCCAGAATCTCAACCGTGGAATTGAGCTTCAGGCGAAACGGCAGTGGCCCCGTGCTCGGCGGATGAGGATTAAAGCCTGGCGGCGAGATCAGCGAGAATCCTTTTCCGATCCATGTGCCAGCCAGGTCGGCGAGTGGTCCCGAGCTACCAGCGGTGGCGGCGAGTGAGAGACCCTGGCGGAAGTCGAGAGACGTCACGGGTGCGTCGGTGGAGGGTGCGTCGGTGGAGGGTACTGACATGGAGAGAACTCCTTCACGGTGTATTCCGGCTCGGCGGGGAGAAAACAGGACGGTACACGCCGGGATGCGGCTTTCCTAGATTCCCGCGCTACTCGAAATCGACATCAGGAGCCACGTAAGAAAAGGCAGCCGATCGGACGCGGGCGCCGGCCGCCACATGGTTGATCGGCCGGCCGCCAATTGGGCTTAGCGTATAGGAGATATCCCTCGTGGGGTTTTTCTTCATGATGTGGCCGACTGCGGGGCTTACGCCGTTCACCTCCGGAATGCAGTGTCCCCTTCGCGAGATCCACGCGTTCGGGAATGATGCACGCGACCATCCTCATCTGAGCTCATGGAGTGGCCCCATGGCAGCACTGGAGGACGTCAGCCCGGTTCAGCTCCTCGTTGACGCCGGGTTCCGAGACGACGGCACGCTACGTGATGCGCTCGCCGCCTGGCACACGCATCGCGGGGAGACGTTGTGCACGGTCACGTGGGGCGGCCTCAACATCCGCACTGGCCCCACCACGGCGTCATCGATCGTCGCTACCTATCCCAGTTGGACCGTTCCCGATTTTGTAGCTTCGAGTCACGCTTCCGCTATCCGGTGAGGCCCGCTTGTCGGGCGAGCTGGACGAGCTGGGGGTTGCCGCGCCGGTGCAGGGAGATCAGGACCCGGAGCACTTCGCGGCTCATCGGGTGGATCTTCGCCTTCTGGGGAGCGACGGTGAATGCCTTGATGAGCGAGGATTGCGCGCCGTCCCGGTCGCCCAGGTCGAGCTGGGCGCGGGCGGTGCTGATGTGGACGTCGACGATCCGGACGGGCGGTAGTCCGGTGTTGGTGCGGAACAGTTTCTCGGCGAGGCGGACCACCTCGCGGGGGCGGCCGAGGTCGCCCTCGGTGGCCAGCACGTGGGTAGCAGTGTTGGCCGGACCGAAGAGCGCGGAATGAACCCACAGCTCGCGGGGGCACTCCTCGGCCGCGCTCCAGGCTGCGTGGATATGCCGCTCAGCTTCGCCCCGATCGCCCAGCCGGCCGGCCAGTGTCATCCCCCGCAGATGCAGCACGCCGGCGGCGACGGCCTGCTCCGAGCCGGTGAGTCCGGTCTCGGCGGCCACGATGGCCCGGTCCACCACGGTCAGGCCACCGTCGAAATCGCCACAGTTGAGAAAAGTACCTGCGCGGCTCCCGGCGGCGACCGCGTCCACCAAAGGGCTGGGCTGCTGACCTGCGGCCCAGGCCTGGCGGATCGGGCCGATCTCGACCAAGTCCATCCACCGATGCCGCGCGGCCAGGTAGTAGACGAGGCTGTACACGTCGGCTAGCAGCGCCCACCCCTGCGGACTCGTTGCAGCGTGCGCGTACGTGGTGGCCCGGGTCAGCAGGCCGGGCAGCATCCGAAGCAGCCCCGCCAGGTCAGTCTGTACCGCCAGGGTGCCGGCCTGGGCTACCTCGACCTGGAGTTCGGCAGGGTCGGGCACGGGCGCCTGGTCGGGGATGTCGTAGCGGCGCACCGCGGTGCGCAGATCCGCTAGCAACACGCCCTTGTCCTCGGCGATGTCGGCCTCCCCGTACAGCGCACCGAGGGTGATCCGCAAGGCTCGGGCGATCGAGGCCGCGACGCCCGGGGTGAGCGTCCGGTCCCCGAGCTCGATCTTCGACAACAAACTCAACGACACCCCGGCCCGGCGGGCCAGCGCCACCTGAGTCAGACCGCGAGCCTTGCGCAGCTCAGCGACACGCCCACCACCAATGTCCGCGGTACCCATAGAGCGCAGTCTCTCACGCGACAGCTCTCCGCACTCCGGCGCATGTCCGTTTAGTCTGTTGTGCAAACCGGTGCGTATTCACCACTTGCCAGGGTCGTTGACTGGTTTCAGAGGCACACGGAATTGGGGGAACCCGATATAACCTGACCAGTCTGCGACCCCATCTCGTGCGCCTGATCCAAGGGCCAGACGGCTACTGATACCGGGTCCTGCGGGTTAGCGGCCTAGTTGGGCGATCTGGGCGGTCTGGCCCCCGCTGCGCAATGGCCCGGGAGACCACCAGCCGCTGCGCACCGCGCTGCCGGTCCGCAGGGTGGGCGCCTCGGCATCGGGGATTCGGAGCTGGATGACCATCAACTTGCCCCAGTCGGTGTCCCAGTTCTCTTTGAGGTAGGTCGGTACCTCCTGCTGGGTGGCCAGAATCTGCAGCCAGCCGATCGGGCCGCCGGCCTCTGCCGCCGACCAGGTCTTGCTGTCCTGCGCCAGCATCTTGTTGGGGAGCAGCCGGTACTGAGGAACCTCGGCGATGCCGTCGTGGATCGCGAACGGGCGGACGCACGGGTGCACGAACCCCACCGGCCAGTCCAGGAACACCGGGGGTGTGGGGGCCACCAGGTCGGTCAGCGAGCTCAGCACGGGCACTCGAGGCGCGGAGAACGCCAGCCATCCCTCATCGGTGACGTCAGCGTCGATGGCGATCAGCCGCACCGCGTCCGCCCCGGCGGTCCGACCGGTCAGTCCGAGTCGGTAGTCCCGCCATCCCGGCCCATCGGCGGTCGCCCGCCCGCCGATGGGGACCTGGTCGACGACGCGGAACCCGTGTTCGGTGCGCTGGGCGAACTCGGCGAACAGTGGCGTGGTGGAGGACAGCTTTCCGGCGACTGAGATCACCACCGGCGCCCGGCCCTGGCGAGCCGACACGGGCAATGCGTACCACGTGGTGCGCAGGTTCCCCGTGCCGAGGGTGTCGGGGGAGAAACTGCTCCAGATCGGGATCTCCGTGCCACCCAGCCCCGACGGCGGCGCGTCAACGGGGTTATCCCCGCCCGGTTTCGGGATGTGGTCACCTCGGGTGCCGGCACCCTGATCGTCCGCCTTGCCAGCACTGGCCCCGGAATTGGCTGGGGACAGCGGGCCCATCGGGAACTGGTTGAGCTCGAAGCCGCGCTGCAGCGGGATGTCCGCGAGCAGTGTCCCGTGCAACGGGCGCAACGCTCCGGCGCGCCGGTCCGGCTCGACGGACACCGCGTCGGTGAGGTTGCAACTGTGCCCGGTGATGTGCGCGATATTGGCCGCGGCCATGCTGTAGCCGTCGCGCTGCTTGTGCATGGCCTTGACCATGGCGCCGACCTCGGCGAGCACCAGCAGGCCGCAGAACACCGCCAGCGGAGCCGACCCGATCCGCAACGCCCGCCGCGCCCCGTGCCGCCGGTCCGGTGGGGGTGGTGGCAGTGGCGGAGCGCCCGGCTCGTGCCGCAACCCCTCGATCATCGCGATCAACCCGGCCAGCGCGGCGCCCACGATCAGCAGCGTGCTCGCTTGGAAACCATGCACCGACGGTGGTTTGTCGAACCAGGGCACCCCGTACTGCGAGACATACCACGGCGCGTTGGGCCCGGTCGAGGACATCGCCAGGATCACCAGCAGGCCGGACAAGAACCACCACCGGTTACGCGCTGAGCGCAGCACCGTGGAGCTGGTGGCCAGCGCGGTGAGCGCGGCCAGCGCGGCGCCGATGGACGCCAACGCCCCGAAGTGGTGCGTCCACTTGGTCGGCGTGAGCGCCAACAGCACCAGCGACACCCCCGTGGTGCCGATCAGTCGGCGGCTGGGCCCCAGACCGGCGCCCGGGATGCCGCCCCGGCGCAACAGCACCACCAGGCTGGTGCCCAGGCACAGCAGCAACAGCAGAACCGGGAAGCGGCGGGCCAGCGCCCCGTCCGGCATGTTGCTGAACAGCTCCTCGTAGCGGATGGGCTCCTGGAACCAGGACAGGTTGGGCCCGAGCTCGGTGCGGACCCGGGTGGCTTCCAGTACCCCCGCCAGCGTCTGGTCGGCGAAGCTCACCACGAGGACCAGCAGGCCGGCGCCGAGGATCGGCCCGATCACGCCCGCCCACCCGGAGACGGCCGCGTGCTGGCGCAGTAGTCGGATCAGCGGTCGCAGCGCCACCAGGAACGGCGCGACCGCGATGAAGCCGGTCGGCGTCGCGGCGACGGTGAAGGCCGCCGCGAGCAGGCCTAGCGCCAGTGGCAAGAGCCGGCGGGTGGCCACCGCCCGCTCCACCGCGCACAGCACGAGTATCGAGCCGATGGCGACCTCGGGCTCCAGCCGCAGCCCGTTGTTGAACGGCAGCCAGAAAGCCAGGAACACCGCGGCGGCGGCCCAGCCGGCGGCGGCACTGCGGCGGACCTCCCGGCCCAGCCGGGGCAGCACCTCGCGGCTGATCAGCATCCAGCTGAGGCCGCCCATCGCGAAGGAGGGCAACCGCAACCACGGTGGCACCGTGCTGATCCGCGCCCAGTACGCGTACAGCTCGTAGGGCCAGCTGAAGGGCGCCTCGGGGGCGTTGAACCATCGGTAGTAGTTGCCGACGTACCCCATGCCGAAGTTGGTGCGGATCATCGTGAGGATGTAGCCGTCGTCGGAGGTGATCCCGCCAATGACCACCCACACGGCCAGCACCGCGATCACTGCGGCGTCCCGGCCGGTGGGTCGCCACCAGCCCGAGGGCAGCAGCCGTGGCGCCCGGCGACCGACCCGTCCATCCAGCCGGCGCATCAGGACCAAGCTGATCAGCACAGCCAGCGCGGCCAGCGCCATCGCGGCGAGCTTGACCGGATGGGGGGTGGACTGGAAGCGAGTGTCCACCGTGATCCGCACCGCCACCCCGGCCACCGGGTCCCGCCGCTCGTTAAGCGCCGAGTAGATGCCGGTCACCTGCGGCCGGACGTCCTGGTTGACCTTGACGAACCGGGTGGGGCCAGCTGAGGCCGTGGTGCCCTTGGCGTCCGAGGTCACCTGGATCATGCACCGTCCCGGCGCCGCCGAGACGGTGTTCAACAGGATGTTGCCCAGCGGCTGCCCCCGGCTGATCAAGGTCAGCTTCCCGTCCGCCACCTGCAGCACCATTCCCACCGCGGCACCGTCGGTCGACCCGGGTGTGGTGGTGGCCAGCAGGGAGGCCGGCAGCGTCGACCGAGCATCGACCGAGGTGGCCGCCGCGCACGGGATCGTGGCGGTCAGGGTCTGCGGCTGGAAGGTGGTCAGCGGCACATTGACCGGGGCGAGGTGTCCCGGGCGCGGCCAGGTGATCATGACAGTGTGCTGGATCACGGGCAGCAGCGGCACCGCGATGGCGAGCAGCGCACCGAGTAGACCGAGTATCGCGGCGGCGAGCCGGAGCGCTCTGGAGGGTCGGACGATCCCGCCGTCAGCGCCGAGATCGTCCTCGGCGGCCTCGACACCGGTACGCGACACGCGGCGCGAGATCCCGATGTGCCCGGATGTCAGCACGCCAGGAGGTTAGCCCAATGGGCCTAGCCCTTGACGACCCGTCCCTGGCCTTGACCTGAAGCTGACCTGAATCTTACGCCAGCGTCGTGAGCTCAGTAGCGGTAGAAACGCTCCGCGCGCCCTTGGCGAACCAGCGTGAGCCACTGGCGGAAAGCTCGCGGGTCTCGTTTGGTGCCCAGGAAGTACAGCCCGAACCGGAACACCTCCAGCATTCCGATGTGGCGCATCCCCGGTTGGGACAGCAGGTAGCCGCGGTTGCGGTAGGTGTAGTAGCGCTTGGTGGCGTCGGCGGGGTCCTGGGCGTGGAAGTGCCCGCGCAGCATCGGCTTGAACTCCGCCGAGCCGTCCGGGTGGGCATAGGAGGCCCGCAAAGTCGTGCCGAAGCGCAGCCCGGAGCGGACCACCCGGCGGTGCAGTTCCACCTCGTCGCCCCGGACGAACAGCCGGTAGTCCGGCACCCCGACGACGTCCAGCGCGTCGGCGCTGAACAACGCGCCGTTGAAGAAGCTCGCGATGCCGGGC
>JBOHFY010000323.1:0-2831 GCA_050699895.1 Pseudonocardiaceae bacterium | reverse complement strand
CACCACCACGTTGTGCTCGGGCAGTACCTGGTGATCGCCCATCGCGTCGATCGCGAGCAGCGCATGGTTGGTGACCACCACTTCGGCCCGGCCTGCTCGCGCTCGGGCCTGCTCGGCGAAGCAATCCATGCCGACGGGGCAGCGGGACAGGCCCAGGCACTCCCGGGCGCTGACCGACACCTGCCGCCAGGCCCGGTCAGTCACGCCGGGCACCAGCTCGTCCCGGTCCCCGGTGGTGGTCTTGGTGGACCATTCGTGCAGCCGGGCGATCTGGCGGCCCAGCATGGACGTCGGCGACGTTGCGGCCGCCGCCTCGAACAGGTCCTCGCCCTCGTCGGGCGGCCCGGTGTGCAACCGGTGCAGGCACAGGTAGTTACGCCGGCCCTTGAGGATCGCGAAGCTCGGGGAGCTGCCCAGCAGTGGTTCCAGCGCACCGGCCAGCCGAGGCAGGTCACGGTCCACGAGCTGGCGCTGCAGCGCGATGGTCGCGGTGGAGACCACCACGGTGGTCTGCGCGGAGACGGCATGCCGGATCGCCGGGATCAGGTAAGCCAGCGACTTGCCGGTACCGGTGCCGGCCTGCACCGCCAGATGCTCGCCGGTGCGGATCGCCCGGTCCACCGCTTGCGCCATGAGAATCTGACCAGCCCGCTCACTACCCCCTAACGCCCGCACCGCCGCGGCAAGCAACGCCCCAACATCGGGCACGGTGGTAACGGCCGGCACGGCGGCTCACGCTAGCGCACCGGGGCAGCTGGCGAGCTTGTGGCTGGTCATGGTGAGAACATTGGTGCATGACTACACCCGTCGAACTGGAACAGACCCAGGTCGACCCGGAGGCCCATGAGGTCGCAACCGAGGACCGGCCTTGGCTGACGATCGTCTGGAACGACCCGGTGAACCTGATGTCCTACGTCACCTACGTGTTCCAGGAGCTCTTCGGATTCAGCCGCGAGGAAGCCACCACGTTGATGCTCGACGTGCACCACAAGGGCCGGGCGGTGGTGACCAGGGGTTCCCGGGACAAGGTGGAGATCGACGTCGCGAAGCTGCACGGCGCCGGGCTCTGGGCGACCATGCAGCGGGACGCGTGAACGGCTGGCGGCGTCGCGGCGGACTGGTGGTCACTACCCTGTCCGAGCGGGAGGCCGGGCTGTTGCGCGGGCTGGTCGGCCAGGTCCGCGACATGCTCGCGGCGCGGGTCGCGGCGACCCCGCCCGACGAGCTGGCTGAGCTCACCGGCATCACCGCCGGCCCCACCACCGCTCCCGACGACCGGGTGCTAGCCCGGCTGTTACCCGATTTCCACCGCGAGGACGCGACGCTGTCCGGCGGCCTGCGGGCGCTGCACGAGCCCGAGCTGGTGGCTGGCAAAGACGGCACGGCCGGGGTGATAATGGACACCTGCCCGGCGCGGGGCGGGCGAGTGCGGCTGTCCGCCGAGCAGGCGCAGGCGTGGCTCTCCGCGCTCAACGACGTCCGCTTGGCCCTGGGCACCAAGCTCGAGGTCACCGAGGACATGCCCGACGAGCTCCCCCCCGAGGACCCCCGCGCCGCGCACCTGGTGGTGTACCACTGGCTGACCTGGGTGCAAGAGTCACTCATCCAGGCGTTGGCTGGCCCGTAGGATGACAGGGTGCTGACGATCCGCCGTGACCTCGTCGCCGCGATCGTGGCGCACGCTCGGCGGGACCATCCAGACGAGGCGTGTGGCGTGCTGGCGGGGCCGGTGGGCTCGGATCGCCCGGAACGGCTCATCGAGATGGCCAATGCGGAGCGTTCGCCGACCTTCTACCGGTTCGACGCGGCTGAGCAGCTGCGGGTGTGGCGGGTGATGGACGCCCAGGACGAGGAGCCGGTGGTGATCTACCACTCGCACACGATGACCGAGGCCTACCCGTCGCGCACCGACATCTCCTACGCCTCCCAGCCCGACGCGCATTACGTGCTGGTCTCCACCCGTGATCCGGACACTCACGAGCTGCGCTCCTACCGCATCATCAATGGCGCGGTCACCGAGGAGCCGGTCGGGGTTGTCGAGTCGTACCTGTTCTCCCATACCGGTGCCGACGACGTCTCTGATGTGCCCTGACCCGCGCGTCGTCCTCGGAATGCCCGGGGCTGGTTGTGCGTACAGATACTGGTGAGCTGACCACACCCAGAGGAGAATCCGACCATGGCCGTCACCGTCTCCGTTCCCACCATCCTGCGCACCCACACGGGGGGCGAGAAGTCCGTGAAGGCGTCCGGCGCCACGATCGCGGAGGTGATCGAGGACCTGGAGACCCGACACTCGGGGATCAAGGGCCGGCTGGTGAAGGACGGATCTCTGCACCGTTTCATCAACGTCTACGTCAACGACGAGGATGTGCGCTTCGCCGGGGGTCTGGCGGCCGCGGTGCGCGACGGTGACAACGTGACGATCCTGCCAGCCGTCGCTGGCGGTTGACGCCGTAGCCATGGCCCGCTACGACTCGCTGCTCGACGCCGTGGGTGACACTCCGCTCGTGGGGCTTCCGCACCTGTCACCCTCATCGGAGGTGCGGTTGTGGGCCAAGCTGGAGGACCGCAATCCCACCGGTTCGGTGAAGGACCGCCCGGCGCTGGCGATGATCGAGGAGGCCGAGCGCTCTGGCCGGCTCACCAAGGGCTGCACCGTGCTGGAGCCGACCTCGGGCAATACCGGGATCTCGCTGGCGATGGCGGCGAAACTCAAGGGCTACCGGCTGGTCTGCGTGATGCCGGAGATCACCTCGACCGAGCGGCGCCAGGTCCTTGAGGCATCCGGCGCGGAGATCATCTTCTCGCCGGCGGCGGGCGGTTCCAACCAG
>JBOHFY010000322.1:0-7725 GCA_050699895.1 Pseudonocardiaceae bacterium | reverse complement strand
GGTCTGCCACGTCGCGATGTGGTCTGCCCGATCGCGACGTGGCAGACCAGCGTGGGATGGGCCAGCGGCTCGGTGCGACCGGTGACCGCCGCGGACAGCTCGTGATCCAACGGCAACCGCAGGCGGTCACCGGACAGCGCCTGGTGCAGCGTGGCGTGGCCCGAGGTCAGCGTCAACCCCGGGGCGTCGGCGAAGACCTGCCCGTGCGAGAGGTCCTCGAAATACGGCCCACCGACCAGCACCCGGTTATCCGCCATCGTGCCCCGATCGTACGGCGGCGCCGTCTCCCGCACGCCGCGCGCTGGCCGGTGGTCACCGCTCGGTCCAGCGGAGGCAGGACACGCACATCCAGCCGGGCGCCTCGTCGTACAGGCTGGTGCCCATGAACAGTCCCTGCCCGCAGCGGGCGACATACACGCCGTAGGGATGGTCGGCGTCCTCGTCAATGGCGTGGGATTGCCAGTCCAGCGAGGACACGCCCCAGCGCGGTGCGACGCCAGCCGGGTGCCCCTCTCGCGCACCGGGCACGGTAGCCGGGTGCTCGCTCACCGGCCCAGCCACCTGCGGAGGACCTCGAACAGCGCCGTCGCGCCGTCCTCGTCGAGGATGATGACGCACTCGCCGGTGACGTGCGGGTCGAGGATGATCTCACCGCCCTGCTTCTCCACGACCAGATTGGCGAAGTTCCTCGGACCTCGGTGCACCGCGCAGGTGACGGGAATCGCCTTGCGGTTGTCGCGGAACGCGTCCGGGGTCGCGCCGTCAGCCATGGTTGACCTCTTTCTCTCGGACAGGCGGCGGAATCGTGTCCCGCCGGTTCAGAAGCAGTATACGTAAAGCTCTACGGATTGCAATCTGTAGATGATGTGGGATGCACGGAGCGCGCTCGGCGGGTGCAGACTGTCACCACAGCTCAGCCTGAAGGCAGGAGGCGGAACAGGTGGCCGACCGGGAAGATCCTTCGGCGTTGCGGTGGCTGATCGGCGTGGAGCTGGCGAACTTCCGCAAGCGATCGGGCCGCAGAGCCGTCGACGCGGCGAAGGCGATCGACTGCTCCCCGGGCAAGATCGGCCACCTGGAAAGCGGTCGCAACCAGCAGCAACCGGCGGAGGTGACCAAGCTGCTCAGGTTCTACGGCGCGGACCTGGCCGACGTCGAGCGCATGGCGTCGCTGTCCGGTGGCGCCGACCAGCAAACCTGGTGGGCACCGTGGACCGACGTGGTGCCGGACTGGCTGCGGACGTTCGTGGGCCTGGAAGGACTGGCCAGCACCGTGTCGGACTACGCGACGTTCGGCGTACCGGCTCTGCTGCAGACCAGCGACTACTCCCTCGGAGTCACCGGCGGTGGCAGTCGCGTGCGACCCGACCACACCGAGCGCGTCGTGGGGCTGCGCATGGACCGACAACGGCGGCTGCACTCGGAGAGCAATCCACTCCATCTCGTCGCCTTGATCGAGGAGTCGGTCCTCGACCGGCCGATCGGCGGCCCGGCCGTGATGCGGCGGCAGCTCGAACACCTGATCGCCATGTCGGAACGGGACAACGTAGAGATCCACGTTCTGCCCACATCGGCTGGTTCGCACGACGGGGGCGTCGGACCGTTCACACTGCTCGACTTCGCCCAAGCGCAGTCCATCGCCTACGTGGAGATCGTCAACGGCGCCCTCTACATCCAAGACTACGATCAAGTAGTGGGGTACACTCGGATCGTCGCGAAGCTGCGTGAGATCGCGCTCTCGCCGGCCGACACCGTGACAGCGATCCGCGCTCGCCTCACCGCGCTGACCTGATTCCGGAGGACACCATGCCCACCGCACACCGCCGCGCCGGGTGGCGGAAGTCGACGTACTCAGCCTTGCAGAACGGGTGCGTCGAGGTCGACCTCACCAGCGACGGCGTGGAAATCAGACACAGCAAGATCACCGACAGCCCGGTGATCAGCTTCACCGGCGAGCAGTGGACGAGCTGGCTCGATGAGGTCATCTCCGACAACCTCACCAACACCAACGGCGCCGTCACAGTCCTGCCCCGCCCCAACTCCTGGACCGTCCGCGACACCGCGACGGGCACCGAACTCGTGTTTGACGACCAAGAATGGACCGCGTTCCGCCTAGGCGCCAAAGACGGCGAGTTCGACCCGCTGATGATGGAACGGTCCCACACCACGACCGAGTGACACGACAGCACGTGTCGAGATCCTGGACCGCCTGTTGGAGGAGAACCACCGCCGGGTCGATTCACCATCTCGGTGGCATTCGAGCCCCTCGGGGTGAGCTACGAACTCCGGCTCTCCCCGAGGGGCACTGAGCGCGGCACTCGCGGCCGGGAGTGCACTGATTCGGGGGTGGGTGCTGCAAGGATTGGCTAGTGAGCAGGGTATGTCCTTGCGGGAGGGGATCGAGCGCCTCGCCGTTGACGTCGACCGCCTGCGACGGCTGGCTGCCGCTGGCGAGGTCGCCTAACTAGGACCAAGGGTCGTTAGCCGCCCTACCCCGGGTCGGCAGCATGGAGGATCAACCCGCCATCAGATGCAGTGTGGTCCGCTGTTCGGTGGTGCTGCTGACTTCCCCGACCCGTACCGGGTGCTCAGGAGTCGACAGGTAGAGCTCGACTCCCTCCCGCAGCGCCGCAGAGAGCTCAGCAAGGTTGGATCCAGTAGCGAAGACACCGGGCAGCTCAGCAACTTCGGCCCAGAGGCCGTCGCTGTCGTCGTGAATGGTCGCGGTGTAGGTGACTGTGCGCTCGGTCATCCTCGTCTCCCATTCTTGAGCCCGGCCTGCCGAAGGATCGCTTGACTCAGACCCACGGGGTAGTCCTGCCGCTTGTTGATCGGCAACGTGATCGGACGGTGACCAGACTCGGCCATCTTGATTTGGTGCTTGCCACCTCGCTCGCAGGTCCAACCATGCTGCTCAAGCAGGCGCCGGGCACTGGTGTAGTTCAGGGTGCGGGGCAGCTCATCCACCACGTGACTCCGTCCGGCTCGGCGTGCAGCCACGATGCCAGACGGGTCCGACAATTCGGTGGCCCACCAGATCCCATCCCACCTGCACCGATGATCAGGGCCCCTTACGCCTCCGGTGGAGGCGAACCACCGTCGGGCCGCGACGCAGGGCGAGGCACCGCCCCCGGCCGACGCCGACGACGAAGCGACCGACGACTGAGCGCTGGTCGGGCGGTTACAGCCGACGGTCTTTGCGGTGTGACCAGCGTCGATCTTTGTCGAGGGGCAGAACCTGCCCGGTCGTGCTGACGGTGAGGACGTCGTCAAACAGCTCGGGGCACCAGCGAGGCGGGGTGTACCGGTCCGCGCAGCGCGGCGTAGCCAGTCACACTGGAATCGCATGTAGCCACTTTGTCCGCTATAGATGATCATCGCATGGCTCAATGAGTCGCTGACCCCAGTCTTGGAGTAGGTCCCGCAGCGCGCAGATCTCGGCTGGGTCGAATCCGTAGTCGGCGAACGAGGAATCAGGACGGTCGGCCACCGCGGTGAGCACGCGCCCGAAGTCGTTGTGATCGAAGCCGTTGTCGGCACGGGCCGCTAGCTCCAAGAGCGTGGCTTCGGAGTAGGCGCCCGAGACCAGCGCCGCGTGGACGTCGATGTAGTCGCGGGTCTGTCCGCGCCCCCACAAGGCGAGCATCTTTCCTGCCACCGCGTCGTCGCGATCCAAGACGGGGCCGATGTCGAGCAGCGCCAGCCGATTGCCTCGCCAGTCGTAGGCGAGTTCGACTCGGACCGGGTCGTCACCACCTACGAGCAGCCGTGCGAACAGTTCGGCCCGGCGTACGACATCGACCGCGTGCCCGGCTTGGGCATATGCCTCGGTGATCGCCTCAACAGCCCCGGTGAACTCGTCAGGTTCGAGACGGTTGGTAAACAGGTCGACGTCCTCGCTGGGTCTGTCAATCAGACCATGAGCTGACAACGCGTACCCTCCGGCGAGGGCAAACCCGTACCGCCCCACCGCCGCGAGCCCGATCCGGGCCAGTTCGGCATGCCGTTGGTCCACCGATGATCAGGCGACCGCGCGGCCGGCGAGCTCGGAGAACCGGTCTTCCCACGCTCGGCGGCATCGTTGCGGCAAGGTCAGTCGCGGCCAGAGTTCGGCCAGCAACCCGCGATTCAGGTACTCGGCAAGGTCGGTTGCAGAGTTCGCCTCCTGGACCACCAGTTCGTACAGCAGCCGACGCTGATCAGAGTCTCCGACATCGAATGTGCGTCGCGGTCCCCACGCCAAGGCCCTCGGCAGCGTCACATCACCACGGACCGGACCGGTCAGCTCGTCCAGCACGCCGGGAAGGGCGTACGGGCGCACGTCGACATACCGGAGGTGCCTGCCTCCGGACTCAGCCGCACCGACGCTGTCCATATGTCCATTGTGACGGTACCCCGAACGTCTACCAACCTCGCGAGGCGAAAGCTTCCGGTGCCGAACCCAGACCTAGCCCTGCCTCATCGGCACGCCGTCGAGCGCGGGCCGCCTGGGGGGTCCCGGTGTACTGGGGTGCCCGGGGCTCCCCGGATCAGCGTCGATGATGACCGTGATTTCCGGAAGCGACTCCAGCACTGTCACAGCAGGCAAGGTGACGTGATGGAGGCCGCAGAGGTACCCGAGCTGTCGAATCAAGTCAGCCTCTACTCGGGCATCATGGGCTGGCATGAGGACGAGCTCGGCGGCCGCAACACCGATCGGCCTAGCGCTTCCTGCTCCTCGGCTGTCAACGGCCGTATCGCAGCTCCCGATTCGTTGACGCCGACGAGTGCACCAGACAGGTCGGTAGACACCGTCCGGTGAACAAGGCTGTGGCGTAATTCAACCGTCTCGACGTACGTGCCCATCAACGAATTCCATACGGTTGGAGTGAAAGCAGACGGCCTACCAGTTCGCAGTCCCGCGTGAGCAAGCTTCTTCTTTATGGTCCAGCCCCGCTTTTGGTCTGGCGACTGTCCTGCCAGGTCGAGCGCGGTTTCGAGTAGGAGATCCAGTACCTTCCAGGCGGTGCCGGTCAGCAGCGGTCGAATCTGCAACAGATCGACGCAGCCGCTGGGCGTCAGCCCCACCGTGTCGTGGACAGCGACCGCAGTCGCCGCACTGTTAGCTGCCAGATCCACCGTTGCGCGGCTGCTACCCGTGCTGACTGTCTCGGCCAGCGGGAGCGCACGTCGGAGCACGTCCCGCTCTAACGCCGTGTCAGCGTCGAAGTCCGCCCAGGCCATGTCCGTAACCCTAGCGACCAAGGGGCCTAGAGTAGCCAGGCCCTCGTTGTGATACCGCGACTCTGTGCGATCTCACCGATCCCACCCAGCCTATGGGTGCCGAAACCTCGGTTCCGTGTCGTTGAGCTGCGGTGCAGGTGGTGGGCGCATGGCTGGACTGTCCTGCAAGTGTGGGTGTCCGATATTCGGCCCGCACCGCTGACCGGGGGGTGGTCAAGGAGGCATCGCCCTCACATCGGCATGAGAGCGCGTCTCCGTCGCAGGTGTCGGCACCGCCTGCCCTCCAGTCCGATGCGGCGCGACGCTGAGACCCCGGCCGCCCCTGATCACAGCTCACACTGACCAGGATGACCAGATCTGGTCCTGATCATGTTCTGCGGTTCGCACACTGGCACAGTGGTCATGAGAAGTCGCAGGTCACAGATGCGGAGGTGCGGCTCGAGTCCGACCTGCGGCGGGTACTGCGGCTGCTCGCCGCACGCAGTTGCGCCGAGTTGGTGATCGCCGATCTGGCCCGGGATGCCGAGCTCTCCCGGGAGACCACCGCCAACTACGTCGCACTGCTCCAAGCGCTCTACCTGGTCACCCTGATTCCACCGTGGGCGACGAGCGCGACGACGCGGGCGAAGCGGCGCCCGAAGATCACGTTGGTGGACACCGGGCTGGCGGCCGACCTGGTGGGAGCCGGCGAGGCGACCTTCGGTGCATCGGCCGATGGCGTGCTCGCCGGCGCCCTGTTCGAGACGCTCGTGGTGACCGAGGTGCTCAAGCAGGCGAGCTGGAGCCAACGGTCCGTCGCGGTGTCCCACTTCCGGGACCGAGACGGCGCCGAGATCGACCTCGTGGTGGAGGACCGGCGAAGCGCAGCGGTGGCTGGCATCGAGGTGAAGCTGACCTCGACGCCGATGGCCCGGCACGCGCGCCACCTGGCGCGGATGAGGGAACGCCTGGGCACCCGGTTCTCGGTCGGGCTCGTGATCCACGCCGGACGGGTGACCCTGCCTCTCGGTGCGGGCATCTGGGCGGTGCCGGTCTCTGCCCTGTGGCGACACGACCAGTGACGCCGTCGACTGTTCCAGCCCCCGGCGAGTCCTCACTCCGTGCGGTCCCGTAGCCACCGCGCCACGCACCGCACATACTCGCCGTACTGCTCCTGAGCCAGCGGAATTGCCGCCGACACCATGCCATGGTCGATCTCGAGGTAGTCGTGCACCAGGACGTTGCGCATACCGGCCGACGGGCGCAACGAGGCAGCGAAATCCCATTCGAGCACACCGGCCCGCGCCATCTCGTCGAACGACGCCGCGTAGCTGTCCGGCGACCGACCCAGTAACGAGGTCACAATGTGGATGTTGACCGATCCAGCCAGCTCGACGATCTGGCTGAGGACCCGCTCGACGATGTGCCGGGTCGGTCGTTCCCGGCGGAGACGCTCGGCGTCGACCGTACCCAACTCCGCCAGGTCGGCGAGGAGCAGCTGGATCTCCCGTAGTCGCTCCGTGACGACGGCCGGGTCAACTCGGCGTGCCGTCATCCGGCCAGCAGCTCCAGACCCAGCCGACGCAGCCAGTCCGTGTCGAGCCGCTCCATGACGGCTGCGGTCGAGGCCCGGGCCCAGATACCGGGTTCGGCTTCGTACAGGATGACCGCGCCGACCAGTGCGCGCTCCCGCAGCAGCGGGCCGGCGGAATTGAGATGGACGACGTCGACGTCCTCGAGCCCGGCGAGATCGATCACTTCGGTGACGAGCCCGAACAGGTCGATAGCCGCTCCGTACTCACTGAGGACGCCGATGTCCAGATCGCGTGGCTCCGACTCACCCCGGCCGACGCTGCCGAAGACCGTGAGCAGGTTGATCGAGTACCGCCGGCAGAGCGCGTGAAGACTACCGGAGTCGGCCGCGACACGGAGCCGTTCCAGCCCCTCTAACGGTGTCACCACGAGCATCAGTGTCTCGCACCCGACCGCGACCGACACCACGGCTCGCCGCATTGGCGGACGGGCCAGGCCCACAGCCGTGAACTCGACGAGACCGACCTAAACCGCCCGAAAACGTCCGTGGCGTCGAGTTCACGGACAGGGCCGCTCGGGAGATTGAGATGCCGATGGGGTTAGGGGAACGGGAGGACGGCGACGGTGATGTTGTCGTGGCCGCCGCGGTGCAGGGCGATCTCGACGAGGTGGCGGGCCGCGGCGAGGGGGGCCTCGAGGGCATTGGCTGGGAGTGCTGCCGAGAGCTCCTCGACGGTGTCGAGGTAGTTCCACAGCCCATCGGTGCAGACCACGACCACGCCGGGTCCTTCGGGTTCGATTGTGACGACGTGGGGGTCGACCTGGTCGGCGGCCTCGCCCAGCCACGCGGTGATGGCGTGCGCGCGCCGGTCGGCGGCCGCTTCGGCGGGGGTCAGGGTTCCGGCCGCCAGTACCTGGGCCAGCCACGAGTCGTCCTCGGTCAACTTGGTCGGTGGCGCCGACTTGGCCCGGACCTGCGGTATCCAGTAC
>JBOHFY010000321.1:0-15547 GCA_050699895.1 Pseudonocardiaceae bacterium | reverse complement strand
GCCGTTCGCCCTCGCGGGGCCGAGCTGGCGACATTGACCGTCGCTCCGTGTCCGATGGCTGACTGGCTCACTTTGGTGGTGCCGCCGTAATTGGCGTTGACCGGGACCAACTCGTTCGTTTCGGAGTTCATTGTCCTCATCGGCTCCTACCCTCGGGCGCCGGTGTACACCATCCTGGCCACCACCGGGATGATCCTGGCCGCGCTGTATGTGCTGTGGTTCTACCAACGCCTCATGCAAGGCCCAGTGCGGGGCGCGGCCGTGACGCTGGAGGGCCCCGGGACCGCGGCGGCGCCTGAGGCGGCGGCGCGGCGGCGGCGTGCCCGGTTCCCCGACCTGTCGATTCGCGAGGTCGTTGTGCTGGCGCCCCTGGTGGCGCTCATCCTGCTGCTCGGGCTCTACCCGCAGCCGGTGTTGAATGTGATCACCCCGTCGGTCGGGGCCACACTCACCGAGGTCGGCCTGTCCGACCCGGTCGTCGGGCTGGGAGGCAGCTGAGGTGCTCGGCGGTGAATTCTTAGGAGGATCTCTCGCGCAGGTGCCGCAGGTGCCGGCGCCCGTAGTCGACTACGGGGCGATCGCCCCGGTACTGGTTGTGCTCGGGGCGGCGTGCTTGTCCGTGCTGGTGGAGGCGTTCGTGGCGCGCTCCGCGCGGTGGTCGGCGCAGGTCGCGCTGACGCTGCTCACACTCGCGGCGGCGGGCGCGGCGCTGGGTGTGCACCTGTACTCGTTCTCGCGCGGCGCGCGCGGCGTGGTGACGCTGGCCGGGACGGTGGCCGTCGACGGCCCCGCGCTGTTCCTCTGGGGAACGCTGCTGGCCCTGGGCCTGGCGGCGGTGCTGCTCCTCGCGGATCGGTCAGTGGAGCCCGGCGGCGCGTTCACCGCCGATGCCGCGGTGCGCCCGGGCACCGCGCGGGACCGCGCGCAGGCGGGCGGCGCGGTCGGCACCGTGACCGAGACCGTCATGCAGACTGAGGTTTTCCCGCTGTTCTTGTTCTCCCTGGGCGGGATGATGGTCTTCCTCGCGGCCAACGACCTGCTCACTATGTTCATCGCGCTGGAGGTGCTCAGCCTGCCGCTGTACCTGATGTGCGGGCTGGCCCGGCGCCGCCGGCTGCTGTCCCAGGAAGCGGCCGTCAAGTATTTCCTCCTGGGTGCGTTCTCCTCAGCGTTTTTTCTCTACGGGGTGGCGCTGCTGTATGGCTACGCGGGCTCGGTGACCCTGTCCCAGATCGCTGCGGCATCGGTGGGCACCGACCGGTCCGACACGCTGCTGTTCGGTGGCTTGGCGCTGCTGGTGATCGGGCTGCTGTTCAAGGGCTCGGTCGGGCCGTTCCACACCTGGACCCCAGACGTCTACCAGGGCGCGCCGACGCCGGTGACGGCGTTCATGGCGGCCTGCACCAAAGTGGCTGCCTTCGGGGCCATCCTGCGGGTGCTCACGGTGGCGTTCGAGGGCACCCGCTGGGAGTGGCGCGGCCTGCTCTGGGGTGTCGCTATCGTGTCGATGGTGATCGGTGCGGTGCTCGGCCTGACCCAGACCGACGTGAAGCGCATGATCGCCTACTCGTCGGTGGCGCACGCCGGGTTCCTGCTGGTCGGGGCGATCGCGCTGACCCCCCGGGGCCTGTCCGGCACGATGTTCTACCTGCTCGCCTACGGCTTCACCACGCTGGCGGCCTTTGGCGTGGTCACCTTGGTGCGTGACGCGGATGGTGAGGCCACCCACCTGTCCCAGTGGGCTGGGTTGGCCAAGCGCTCACCGCTGACCGCCGCCGTGTTCGCCTTCCTGCTCTTCGCGCTCGCTGGCATTCCGCTGACCAGCGGGTTCACCGGCAAGTTCGCGGTGTTCAGCGCCGCCCTCGCGGACGGGATGGCGCCGCTGGTCGTGGTGGCGCTGGTGGCCAGCGCGGTGGCCGCGTTCTTCTACCTGCGGGTGGTGGTGCTGATGTATTTCAGCGAGCCCGCCGCCGACGGCCCGACGGTGAGCGTGCCTGGGGCGTTCACTACGGCCGCCATCACGCTTGGCGTGGTGATCACCCTGCTGCTCGGGGTGCTGCCCACCTTCGCCCTGAACTGGGCCGCGCTCGGCGCGTTCGCCTCCTGATCTCCCCTGATGAGCAACTCGACATCCGAGCAGGTCGCCGGCGTGGAGCTGGCCGACCCGGCGCTGCGCGCCGTGCTGGAGCGCGGCTTGACACAGGTGGAGGAGCTGCTGCACCGAGAGGTGCAAAGCGAGTTCCGTTTCCTCACCGAGACCTCGCTGCACCTGGTCGACGCCGGTGGCAAGCGTTTCCGGTCGCTGCTCACTCTGCTCGCCGGCCAGTTCGGGCCGGAAAAGTTGGACCAGGGCGGCCGGATGGCTGACGTGGTGCGCGCCGCCGCCGTCGTGGAGCTGATTCATCTCGCCACGCTCTACCACGACGATGTGATGGACGAGGCCACCATGCGCCGAGGGGCGGTGAGCGCCAACGCCCGCTGGGACAATACCGTCGCGATCCTCACCGGCGATTTCCTGTTCGCGCACGCCTCCCGCCTGGTCGCCGACCTCGGGCCGGACGCGGTGCGGATCATCGCCCGCACCTTCGCCGAGCTGGTCACCGGCCAGATGCGCGAGACCCTGGGCCCCGCCGAAGGCGCCGACCCGGTGACGCACTACCTGGCGGTGGTGGCGGAGAAGACCGGCTCGCTGATCGCCACCGCGGGCCGGTACGGCGCGATGTTCTCCGGAGCCTCGCAGGAGCGCATTGACGCGCTGCGCCGGTTCGGCGAGATGATCGGCACCGCGTTCCAGATCTCCGATGACATCATCGATATCGCCTCGCCAGCCGCCCAGTCCGGCAAGACACCGGGTACTGACCTGCGCGAGGGGGTCCGCACCCTGCCGATGCTCTACGCGCTGGCCGAGCCCGGCCCGCGCATCGACCGGCTCCGGGTATTGCTGGCCGGTCCGCTCACCGACGACGCGCTAATCGCGGAGGCGCTGCGGCTGCTGCGCGAGTCGCCTGGCCTGGATCGGGCGGTGGATACTCTGCGCTCCTACACCGCCTTGGCTCGCACCGAACTCGCGGTGCTGCCCGCCGGCCCAGCCCGCGACGCCCTCGCCTCGGTCACAGACTACCTAGCCGCCCGCACCGGCTGACCCGCCGAGCCCTTTAACTTGGCTCTCATGAGCACCGTTGGTAGGCGGAACAATCGTTATATCCAAGCCTAAACGGGTGAAATAAGATCTCCCGGGCCGGACTGTCGACGGGGCGTGCTGTAATCACCCTCTTCCTCATAAGTAGTCAGCGGTGTTAGCCCGCGAGGCGACCCACCGTCAAAAAAATCATGAAAGAGGTCCGCCATGGAGCGGGACAAGAAGATCGCAACCCTCATCTCAGGAGGATTGGACTCGGCCACACTCATTGCGTGGGCGGCGGACCAGGGTTACGACCAATTGGCATTCTTCGTTGACTATGGCCAAGACAACTTGGACCACGAGTTCGCCTGTGCGCGCATCAACACGCAGAAATTCGGCGTGCCGATGGAGGTCGTCAACATTCGGTCGCTGCGGGAATCATTCGTCGGGCGCTTCCCGTTCCCGCTCAACCTCTACGACTGCCTCGTCAAGAACCCTCTGGGGCAGATCACAACTTTCGCGATGAGTGCTCTCGTCGCCGGGATCGGTGTCCTTGCCGACCGCTACACGCTCATGCTCGGTATTCATCACACAGACATCGAATTGCGCCCGGTCCTACGCAAGAGCATGGACACGCTCGAAGACATCGTGAACTACGTCGTGGAGTCCTTCACTGACGACGAGCATTTCAAGCTGATGCTCCCGTTCGGCGAGACGAACCGTTCGGAAGTCATCAAGATCGGCCAGCGGCTCGGCGTGGATTATGTCAACACATGGAGCTGTCACGAGAACACCGGCTTCCCCTGCAACAGGTGCGAGGGCTGCGAAGAACGACGCGAAGCGTTCTCTCTGGCTGGCGTGAAAGATCCGCAGCTAGAGGCCGGCGGCATCAAGGTCCCGGTTCGAGCCAACAGAACCTCCGTACCTATCTGAGCAGGACAGGACAAGGAGCCTGGGGCAGCACAGTGACTTTGCGCCGCCCCAGGCTCCTTCCGGTTGAGTAGACATGCAGATAGTAACTGCGTCCGACGTCGAGCTTCAACAACTTGCGTTACGCCCAGGCGCCATCACGAGCATTATCGAAGCAGCCGAGTTGTGGCATCGAGACCTGGAGAATTTAGGAGGATTCCAACTCGTTATCTTCAAAGAAGATCAGCTGGTATTGAGCCTCTGGGAAGGAAGGGATGTCTTCACGAGCCGGCCGATTCGCCGAGATATGCTCTTCCCGATCCTCTCGGCCACCAAGGGCTTGGCTTCCATGGTCTTGCTGCACCTACATTATCTCAAGTACTTCGACTGGCAAGATCGCATATCTCATTACTGGCCGCGGTTCGGATGTAAAGGGAAATCGGGTGCGACTATCGAGCATCTACTAAGTCATAGGCTCGGGATACCATACCTTACCGCAGAATGGACGCACTGGTCGGATCGAAAGTACATGACCGCGCTTGTAAAAGAAGCTGAGACGATCTGGAGGGCCGGAACACGGTATGGATATCACGGTGGTTCCTGGGGAGTAATTGTAGATGAGCTAGTACGACGCTGGACGGGCGGTAATACCGGAGAAGTATTGCGCCATGGTCTAGCGGAGAGTGCCGGTGTCACGAACTGCTACATCGGCCTACCCAAGAATCGCTGGAAGGACATAACCCGCCTCGCCTACCTAGAGCCAGACCAGCGCCAGGCAAGCGAGCCGCTCGGTCCCATCGGTCCTGACAGCGGCTACAACTCGCTAGATATTCTGGCCACCTGCCAGTCGAGCGGTGGCGCCGTTTCTTCGGCCGAGGACATGGCCCGTGTCTACAACCTGGTAGCTCGCGGAGGCAAGGCGAGAGACAAGATCCTCTGGTCGCCCAGCGCGCAAGTGAGTGCAACGCAACCTCGCAACCACCCTGACCGAGAAGCACCGGCCGCCCGCCAAGAGCTCTTGTTCGCCTGGGGCCTGGGCTTCATGGTCAGCCCTAGCCGCACTGTCTACGGCACCGTTCCCCCGAGCGGACGAACCGCCGGGCATCCCGGTGCGTCTGGTGCTGTAGGATACGCTGATCCTGACCATGGGCTGTCTGTAGCCTTCACGATCAATGGAGTAGGTGGACGGCGCATGTACGCGCGATATCGACTGCTCGGTGACTTGGTGCAGTCCGCACTGCTCCCCGTGGCTTGAATCGCCATCTATCACCGGGCTTTGTCCAGTCGAGTATTGTCTGTGCTATTATTTCCTGGACATAACTACAGAAAGCGTACCGTCATGGCGAATAACGAAGAGCTGGGCTCCTTGGTCGGCACTGACATCTTCGAGAAGATTCCAACGCTCAAGCGAACCGTCGAGCAGGTCTTCACTGTAGATGATTTTCGAGAAAAGCTGAATTCAGGGAAGCCGCTGCGTATCAAATACGGTGTTGACGTAACCGCGCCATTTCTGCACATTGGACACGCCGTCAACCTGTGGGCGATGCGTGAAATGCAAGAGCAAGGTCACAAGGTGGTCTTCTTGGTCGGCGACTTCACGACCCTTATCGGCGATCCTACCGGAAAATCGAAGACGCGTCCAAAGATCGATCCCGAACAGATTGAGCGAGATGCACAGGGCTTCATCAAGCAAGTAAGCAAAATCCTCCGCACTGATCCGAGCGTTTTTGAGGTCAGGCGCAACTCGGAATGGTGGGGGCCGATGTCAACCGGTCGTTTAATGGAGCTGCTGTCGCTGGTTACGCATGCCAAGCTTATTCAGCGGGATATGTTCCAACGACGTATCGCACAGGACGCCGAGATATACATGCATGAGATGCTGTACCCCATCCTGCAAGGATACGACTCATACGAACTTGATTCTGACCTGACCATAGTGGGGACCGACCAGCTCTTCAATGAATTGATGGGGCGCTTCTACCAGGAGCGTATGGGTGGCAACCCGCAGACGGTAATCACGACGAAGATCACTCCCGGGACCGACGGTCGCGAGAAGCAGAGCAAGAGCCTCGGCAACTACATCGCCCTGAGCGACACGCCGCGGGACATGTTCGGGAAGGCGATGAGCCTGGATGACAATCTTATTGCCGAATTCCTTGAGGTCTACACGCTTCTACCGATCGAGAAGATCGGCGAGATGGATGCCGCTATGACAGCTGGCGAGCTGAACCCAATGGAAGCGAAGCGCGTCCTCGGTCAAGCCCTTGTCGAGCGTTACTACGACAAGGATGCCGCGATCCAGGAGGACGAGTGGTTCACAAAGGTCTTCTCGCGTCGCTCGATTCCCGAAGACGTTCCCACCGTGAATGTGGCCAATGTGAACGCGACGTTATCTGAAATCCTCAAGACATGCATGCCCTTGGAGTCTTCAAGTGAGCTACGCCGGCTCGTCCAGTATGGCAGCGTGCGCCTTGATGGAGAGGAAAAAATCACTGATCCGGACCGACGCCACGCCGTGACAAGCGGGAGTATCCTCCGTGTAGGCAAACGCCGTTGGTTTCGCATTGTCCTTGGCGAGTCGTGAACTCAAGGCTCCAATCTATATCCATAGTGCCGCATCTCTGTTTCCGCATGGGTCGCTAGCTCTTGGAGTAAGTCTAGCGGGCGCCGTTCGCGACGATAGCTGCGGAAGACAATACCGTCCTCGTTTTTTCCGCAATCGCGCGGGGTTCACGAGGATTGGGTGCGTGCGTTTTTGTGAAGATCTGGAGATAGTCGTCTCGCCAGGGGAGGCCGAGCCAAGAAAAGAGCGATCGTCCTTCCCTTTGTGGGGATGTGCAGATCTCTTCGTATGGAATCACTCTCAGTCGCGAATCCCCTTCTCTTGGTTGCGTGGCTCGCGCAAATCGAGCCCATAGCGCTATTCGGTCACCTGTCGTTGCGCCGGCCCAAGCATAGCCTGCCTCGTAGGAGTGACGAAGCGACATAACTACATCGGCGGGATGCCGTACCATGTTTACGACACGTGCTGTTTCAAAAATCCGCCAGATCTCATCGAGGCATAATGCATGCCACGGCGTATGATCGATGTAGCACCTTTTTCTTCTGGAATTTGTTTCAGAGATGATGAGTTGTCGCATGAGTTCGCTCGCGCGATCCAGGAATTGTTCCGTCAGTGGCGCCACGGGCGGCCGGAGCATCCTTCGCCAGTTACTCATCAGGTAGAGGAAGAAAGACTCTTTCCCGTTGAACACATGCGGGCATGCCGCAACGAGTTCACCGATGAGAGTCGTTCCTGAGCGAGGGCAGCCGACGACGAATACGGGCTGGAACCGGTCAGTTTCCTGGATGTTCTCCATGTCGTCCATAGCGCCATAGTAGTCACGTAGAGAAAGCGGTCCGAGGGCGATCAGCCGTTGACTATCAACGCGGCCGAGTCAACGAGTCCATGGTGCAGCTACTCTCGTCCGGCTGTCTCGTCGCGTGCTTGGGTGAGGAGTTTGCTGGTCTCGTCGCTGGGCAGGGCTGCCGTGGTGAGCCGGGTGAAGATCGCCTGATAGCGCTCGACGTCGGCGGGGCGCTCCAGGTACAGCGCGTCCTGGTCGTTCTCCAGGTAGACGAGGTCCAGCCCGGCCTTGTCGCCGGACAGGCGCAGTATGGTGAAATTCTGGCCCATGGCGGCGTGCGCTCCGGCCGCGAACGGCAGCACCTGCAGAGTGACATGCGGTCGCTGGGCCAGCTCGGCCAGGTGGTCGAGCTGGTGGCGGAACACGTCGGCACCGCCGACGGGGCGGCGTAGGACCGCCTCGTTGAGCACGAAGTGCAGCCGTGACGGGGTGTCGTCGGCCAGCCGCTGCTGCCGTTCGCGGCGGAAGGCGACCAGCTGGGTCAGCTCGGCCTGGGTGGTGCCCGGGTGGGCGGCCAGGATGACGGCCTCGGCGTACTCGGCGGTCTGGAGCTGCTCGGGGACCAGCTCGGAGCAGTAGCTGTCGATCTCGTTGGCGTCGGCTTCCAGGTCCACGAAAGTGCGGAACCAGCCGGGGACGATGTCGCGGTAGCCGGCCCACCAGCTGCGCGTGTTGGCCTCGTCGGCCAGTTTGATCAGGGCGTCGGCCTTGGCCGGCTCAATCCCGTAGAGCTGGAGCAGGAGCCGGACGTTGGTCGGCCGGATGGCCTGCCGCCCATTTTCGATCTTGCTGATGGTCGGGGGTTGGATACCGGCCCACTGGGCGGCCTCCCAGATGCTCTTGCCAGCGCCCTCACGCAGGCGTCGCAGCTCCTGGCCGAGCTGGCGGCGCCGAACCGTGGGGCCAGGGCTGATGGTCATAGATACCTCCGGGTCCAGGAACGGGTAGTGAGGCACAGTATGCATGCAGTGCACTCGCGACCGCTACTGGGTCCACTCTCTTGAGGAATATTTTTCAGGAAATTTTCTGAAATGCTCGGAGCGCAGTGAGGCCAGCTGCAGGCCCGTCTCGTAGGCCACCGCGTCGGCGTGCTCGGCCATCACGGCGGTGGCCCGTAGGGCGGCCTTGGTGGCGATCACCAGGTCGCGGGGCGCCGCCGCCGCCCGGTGCGCGAGTTCCACCGCGGCGGCCACCACCGCCTCGTGCGCGGCGGGCGAGCGGGGGTCGCCGTCCACTTCGACCAGGCGGTACGCCAGCCCCGTGCGCACCGCCTCGCGGGCGTCCAGCGGCTCGCCGAACAGTGTCATCGCCGCGGCGGTCTGGGCACCGGCGGCGCGGTGCGCCAGCCACGTCATGCCGCCGCCGGGATGGATGCCCAACTGCAGGAAACGCGCGTCGAAGGACGCGCTGGGACCGACCAGGCGCAGGTCGCAGGCCAGCGCCAGGTTGAGCCCGGCCCCCACCGCAGGCCCGTTGACGGCGGCGATGGTGGGCAGCGCGGCATTCGCGACAGCGAGGAAGCCGGCGTAGACGCGGTGCAGGTCGGCGGCCGAGCCGGACTCAGCCGCGGCGGTGAGTACGCCGAGGTCAGCCCCGGCGCAGAACGCGGGCGGCGCGCCGGTGATCACGACGGCGTGCACCGACTCGTCGCCGTCGCAGGTCGCGACGGCCCGGGCTAGTTGGTCGGACAGCTCACAGCTCAGCGCGTTGCGGCGGGCCGGGTCGGACACCGTCAGTACCGCGACGCCACCCCGGCGCTCCAATAACACGTCCATACTCGTGAGTGTGCAGCAGTGCT
Organism: Pseudonocardiaceae bacterium; assembly: GCA_050699895.1. GTDB lineage: Bacteria > Actinomycetota > Actinomycetes > Mycobacteriales > Pseudonocardiaceae. The sequence continues at coordinate 6,312 of JBOHFY010000321.1, read as the reverse complement.
AGAGCACTCGATGCCACTCACGAGGGGTAGCCATGCGCCGGTACCTGATGTGCCCGCCGCGGTACTTCACGGTGCGCTACGTGATTAACCCCTGGATGGACCCCACTCAGCCGGTGGACACCGCGCGAGCGATGGCGCAGTGGACAGCGCTGGCCGCCACTTACCGCGCGCTCGGGCACACCGTGGAGGTGATCGATCCCGAGCCGGGCCTGCCGGACATGGTGTTCGCGGCCAACGCCGGCACCGTGCTCGATGGCGTCGTGCTGGGCGCCCGGTTCCGGCACTCGGAGCGGGCCGCTGAGGCGGAGCACTACCGGCGCTGGTTCCTCGCGCACGGCGTGCCCGGCATGGTGATGCCCAGCGAGGTCAACGAGGGCGCGGGAGACCTGATCTGGACCGGCCGGCTGTTGCTGGCCGGTACCGGGTTTCGCACCGAGCCGGCGGCGCACCCCGAGGCGCAGGAAGTATTCGGAGTGCCGGTGATCTCGCTACGGTTGGTCGACCCTTACTACTACCACCTCGACACCTGCCTGCTGGTGCTCGACGATTCGCCCCGCGCCCCACTGATCGCCTACTACCCAGCGGCGTTCTCGCCGGGTTCGCGGCGAGTGCTGGCCCAGTTGTTCCCCGACGCGGTGATCGCCGGCCCGGCGGACGCGGCGTGCCTGGGGCTGAACGGTGTCTCTGACGGCCGCTCGGTGGTGCTACCGCGGGAGGCGGTGGAGCTGGGCCGCACGCTGGCCGTCCTGGGCTTCGAGCCGGTGTTCGTTGAGGTCTCCGAACTTCGCCGGGCCGGTGGCGGCCCCCGATGCTGCACCTTGGAACTGTCGCCGCGAAGCAGCTGCGGAACCCCGCGCCTGGCGAGTGCGTTGCATTAATCGGAGCCCCACCACAACGGGAGGCTGACGAACTGTGCACAACCACGTCAACGGGCTGAAGACCGCGCTGCTGCTCGGCGGGCTGTCGGCGCTGGTGGTGCTGGTCGGGTCGTTCTTCGGCCGAGGCGGGGTGCTCATCGCGCTGGCGCTCGTGGTGGGGATGAACGCCTACGCCTACGTCAACTCCGACAAGCTCGCGCTGCGCGCGATGCACGCCCGGCCGGTATCCGAACCTGAGCAGCCCGTGATGTATCGCATTGTGCGGCAGCTGGCGACCGACGCGCGGGCGCCGATGCCGCGGCTGTACGTCAGCCCGACCCCAGCGCCCAACGCCTTTGCCACCGGCCGCAGCCCTCGGCACGCCGCGGTGTGTTGCACCCTCGGGATCCTTGAGCTGCTGGATGAGCGCGAGCTGCGCGGGGTGCTCGGCCACGAGCTGTCGCACGTCTACAACCGGGACATCCTCATCTCCTCCGTCGCCGGGGCACTGGCCGGCATGGTGAGCGCCCTATCGAACCTAGCGATGTTCGCGGGACTGTTCGGCGGTGGCGACCGAGACCGCTCGAACCCGATCGCGCTGCTGCTCATCGCACTGCTCGGCCCGATCGCGGCCGGCATCGTGCAGATGGCGGTGAGCCGGTCCCGGGAGTACCAGGCCGACGCCTCCGGCGCGGAGCTCACCGGTGACCCACTGGCGCTGGCCAGCGCGCTGCGCAAGCTGGAGCGCGGCACCCAGCTGGCGCCGCTTCGCCCCGAGCCCGCGCTGGCCTCGCAGTCCCACCTCATGATCGCCAACCCGTTCCGGGTGGGCGACGGTGCCGCGCGGTTGTTCTCCACCCACCCGCCCATCGCCGAGCGGGTACACCGCTTGGAGGAGATGGCTCGACGCCAGCTGTCCTGATGCCCTGCCGCTAGGTCAGCTCGGAGCGGGCGATGTCCATGACGTACTGGCCGTAGCTGGATTTCGCCAGCAACTGGCCCAGCGCGTAGCAGGCGTCGGCGTCGATGAAGCCCATCCGCAGCGCGATCTCCTCCAGGCAGGCGATCCGCACGCCTTGGCGATGCTCGAGCACCTGGACGAACTGGCCGGCCTCCAGCAGCGACTCGTGGGTTCCGGTGTCCAGCCAGGCGAAGCCCCGGCCCAGGTCGATCAGCGTCGCCCGGCCCAGTCGCAGGTAGTGCACGTTCACATCGGTGATTTCCAGCTCACCGCGCGCGGACGGGGTGAGCGAGCGAGCGATCTTCACCACGTCGTTGTCATAGAAGTACAGGCCGGTGATCGCCTTGTTCGAGCGGGGAACCGCCGGCTTCTCCTCGATGGAGATCAACCTTCCGGCGGCGTCGACCTCACCGACCCCGTAGCGCTGCGGGTCTTTAACCGGGTACCCGAACAGCACGCAACCGTCCAGGTTGGTCACACACCGCTGGAGCCGGCCGGAGAAGCCAGGGCCGTAGAAGATGTTGTCACCCAGCACCAGCGCGACCGGGTCGTCGGCGATGAAGTCCGCGCCGATCACGAAGGCCTCGGCCAGGCCATTGGGCTTGGCCTGCTCGGCGTAGCTCAGCCGCAGCCCCAGCGCGGCGCCGTCACCGAGCAGGCGGCGGAACAGCGGCAGGTCCGACGGGGTGGAGATGACCAGGATCTGCCGGATCCCGGCCAGCATGAGTACCGACAGCGGGTAGTACACCATCGGCTTGTCGTACACCGGCAGCAGCTGCTTGCAGACGGCCTGGGTGACTGGGTGCAGCCGAGTGCCATTGCCGCCGGCCAGGATGATCCCCTTCACCGATAGTCGGTGAATCGCGTCATGGCTGACAGCGACCAGGGAGCAACTTCTTGTCGTGGTGCCTGACCAGTATGAACCATGCCCGTCCCTTGTCGTCGTTGGTTGGGGTGGTCACCGCTGTTTGTACCGCATCTGTACCGGGGCTTCGTTGTGGGCCTCTGCCGTGGGCCTCAGGGGGCTTAGGGAGATGAATCCCAGGATGGCGGTAGATGTGAGCACCAGTACCCCGGCTGACTCGACGATGAGGGTGGTGGGCACGAGGGGGGTCTGGAGGGATTCGTGCACGCCGAACAGGCCGACCGTCAAGCTGAGAATGAGCCCTGCCAGCGTCCCTGCGGTGAACACAGCGGTGATCGCGGCTGTGGTGCTGCGTAGCCGAGCTGGCACGGCTGCTAACGCCGCGACCAGGAAGCCGGTGGCGATCGCGTTGAGCAGAAACAGCGTGCCGATCATGGGTATCTCTCGGTACCCGTCAAGCCATAGCCGCAGGTGAATCCACCCCATGGCGGCGGTCAGGGCCGTTCCCAGTAGCCGGCCTGCGACCAGTAGTGGGGGTGCCGTGGTGGCAGCGCGCATCTGTGGAGAGCGGTGTTGATGAGTAGCAAATACCCATTTGAGTGACACGTGAACAGGTTACACAACCGGTTTAACACTGACGTCGGTTACTAGCCGACCGTACTCGCTCACTCGTGAGTGATGTACCGGATTGTACCCCGCCTGTACCCGGACGCATCGCCCGACGTTCCGGCGCTGGGCAGGGCGTCACGACCGACCACAATCACCTGTAGTTGGTGAACTGCAAGGCGACCCCGAAGTCGTGGCCTTTCAACAGGGCGATGACGGCTTGCAGGTCATCTTTCTTCTTACCCGACACGCGTAGCTGGTCGCCTTGGATCTGGGCCTGCACGCCCTTGAGCTTCTCATCCCGGACCGCCTTGGCGATCTCCTTGGCCTTGTCCTGGCTGATGCCCTGCAGGATGCGCCCGGTGCTTCGGTAGACCTTGCCCGAGATGGCCGGCTCGTCCACCTCGACGGACTTCAGCGAGATGCCCCGCTTGATCAACTTTTCCTTGACCACGTCGATGGCGGCGCGGCAGCGTTCCTCGGTCTGAGCCTCGATCGTCATCGCCTCGTCACCGGTCCAGGCCACCTTCGCCCCGGTACCCCGGAAGTCGAACCGGGTCGTCAGCTCCTTGATCGCCTGGTTGAGCGCGTTGTCCACTTCTTGCCGGTCGACCTTGCTGACCACATCGAACGATGGATCCGCCACCGCAGCCTCCTCTCGCCCCGCCGGTGCGCAACCTTACCCGCCACGCCGACATGACCGTTCCACGAAACGTGTCGACACGGTTCCATGGAGTCGTCACTTTGCGGTGGTGGTGTTGATTCATGGTCTGGGTCTTCCCGTGGTGGTACCCGGTGCCGCCGGTGGTGGTCTTACGTGGGTTTCCAGCGGGCTGGTTTTTCGTTCTGCCGCAACTCGGCTCGGGCGCTTGCGCCGCGAGTGCGGCCAGGTTGCGCGCGGCGTTGTAGTCCCGGTCGAGCCGGGTGCCGCAGGACTCGCACACGAACTCCCGCTCGGCGAGGGTGAGCTTGGCTCTCACCGCACCGCACACCGAGCAGGTCTTACTGGGGGGATACCACCGGTTGGCGACGATGAGCCGGACACCGGCGTCGCGGGACTTGTAGTCGAGCTGGCGGCGCAGCTCCGCCATGCCCAGCCCGCAGATGTGTGGAGAGCACGGCCAGGGACTTGATGCCCAGGTCGACCCCGACGACCCGCCCGCTGGTGCGCGGCACGGGTTGGTGGTCGGGCAGCTCCACGGAGAACGCGACGTGTCACCGCCCGCGCTGGTAGGGACAGGGTCGCCGAGCGGATCCGCGCGGTCCCCGCCTCGATGTGGCGGGCCAGCTTGCGGGTCGATTCATGGGTACGCACCAGGCCGATGCGGGGAAGCTGGATGTGACGGCGATCCGGGCCGAGCCCGACCGCACCGGTGGTGAACCGGCAGCTCAGGTGAGCGCGGCGGCCCTTGAAGCGGGGAAACGCTACTCGCCGACCAGCGCGTGTACCGGACTTCGAGGCAGACCAGTTGGACAGGGCGGTGGCCAGGTTGGCCAGCCCGCTGGAGTAGGCTTCCTTCGAGTTCTCGGCCCACCACGGTGCCCGTTGGGCCTTGACCGCGTTCCACGCCCGGCGCAGGCCAAACGCCGACCAGGACACCGCCGGGGTGAGCTGCTCGTCGGTGATGCCGTAGCTGCGCTCGGTGGCCCGCTAATCTAGGTTCGCTGCCACCAGCGCGAGCCCGAAGTTGTAGGCGTAGCGCTGTGCCCCGCGATGCGAGCGGAACTGCTTGGCCTGGGCGTCGGTCGGGTCCAGGGCCACCAGATAGGCGCGGATCAAGACCCACCCCCGACACCCACCCGTTTATCGAACATATGTTCGATAGTATCAGGCCGGGGTCGTACCCGTCACGCTGAGCGTGCTGGTGACCGTCATCCCGGATCACCTCACCCCAGCAGGCGCCAGAGCGGGGAACGGCCCGGCGCCCCGCGTGCTCACCGGGCGCTCGGACGAAGTACCGACATCACCGGCGACAGGCCACAGTGACAGGCCAGGGCGACGCCACCGTCGAAACCTTGCCGACGGCAAGGCCACCGGAACCATGCCCGTCGCCGACCGCCCAGCGGTACCGGCAACGACCCTCCCACCACCAGATCACAGCGGCCCAGCACACGGTGTTCTACTCCAGGCACGCCCCGCAGCTTCACCTGTGCAAGACCACACCAAACAGCCTGTCGTTACACCTTCCCACGAACAGTCGCCAACCCTGTGTAGTATCTTGTCCCACGGCCGGCGCACCCGGCCACCAGGCGGGTTGCCCGAGCGGCCAATGGGAGCGGACTGTAAATCCGTCGGCTGATGCCTTCCAAGGTTCGAATCCTTGACCCGCCACGCAGCACAAATGGACCCTGACCAGCGGTGATGGGTTGGGGTCCGTATTGGGGAGTGACGATCGGTCTCCCCGTGGCTCCCCGCTGTACTCCGTGGATTGCCGCTGTATCTGGCACGGATTTGGCACGGCCGGTGGCTGGTGGGCTCGACCTGCTCTCCTCCCGTTCCCTCATACCCGGCCGCCTCTGCGTCGGATCGCCGGTGTCAAGGGTGGCGCTTGCGCCATCGCGCAGCGACGCCGCAATAGCGGCGCCCTTGAGGCCGGCGATCCGACGCAGGACGATCCCGGGGACGTCTGAGGGGACGGAGACCCCTGCGAGCACGTCGGTGTGACGCTGATCGGGGGGCCGTGCGTCCGAGTGTCTGGGAGTGTCGTTGTGTGCCGTTGAGCTGCTGCTACGTACCGGTGTGGATCGCTCGGTGCGGGCTTGTCGTGCCGCGTTCGCTGACGGCTCGCTGACGATGATCACAGGTGAGCCCCAGTTGGAAGACTGCGCCCGCCACGTGGTCAGGGGCCTCGACCTGCGGCTGGCCGGGTCATGATGCGCCGCCGTTGACCGTGGTTTAACTGGGCTTAATAGCACGTAAACAGCACGCGGGGGGGCCTGCCGCAGAACGGGTGGGGGTGGAGCGGGTATCCCGTCACGTCGGCGAGCTTGTCTCGGAGCGGGCCAGGGGCAGGGGGCCAGGT
>JBOHFY010000320.1:0-3389 GCA_050699895.1 Pseudonocardiaceae bacterium | reverse complement strand
ACTGGGCCCTGATCGTGCTGGGCGTGGCGATCGGCACCGTGCTCGGGGTGCCGGCCGCCAAGCAGGTGACGATGACCGCGATGCCGCAGATGGTGGCTCTGTTCAACGGCGTCGGCGGCGGCGCGGTCGCGCTGATCGCCTGGGTGGAGTTCAACAGCACCGCCGGGTTCGCCGCGGAACCCGGGTACGTGATGGTCGCCTCGCTGTTCGGCGCGATCGTCGGGTCGGTGTCGTTCTGGGGCTCCCTGGTGGCCTTCGGCAAGCTGCAAGAACTCATCCCCGGCCGGCCGATCAGCCTGGGTCAGCCCCAGCAGCTGGTGAATGCGTTGGTGCTGCTGGCCGCACTGGCCTGCGCGGTCGCGATCGGCTTCGGCAGCGACTCCCAGTTGTTGATCATCGGGACGCTGCTGTTCGCCGCCGCTCTGGGGTTGCTGGTCGTACTGCCGATCGGTGGCGCCGACATGCCGGTGGTGATCTCGCTGCTCAACGCGCTGACCGGGCTGTCGGCCGCGGCGGCCGGGCTGGCGCTGGACAACACCGCGATGATCGTCGCCGGCATGATCGTCGGCGCTTCGGGCTCGATCCTCACCAACCTGATGGCCAAGGCGATGAACCGGTCCATCCCGGCGATCGTGGCCGGCGGGTTCGGCGGCGGTGGCGTCGCCGTCGGCCGGGAGATCGGGGACAAGACCTACCGGCAGACCAGCGCCGCTGATGCCGCAGTCCAGATGAGCTACGCCAACCAGGTCGTCGTCGTGCCCGGGTACGGCATGGCGGTGGCCCAAGCTCAGCACGTCGTGCGGGACATGGCCAGGTTGCTGGAGAGCAAAGGCGTCGAGGTCAAATACGCCATCCACCCGGTGGCCGGCCGGATGCCCGGGCACATGAACGTGCTGCTCGCCGAGGCCGACGTGCCCTACGAGCAGCTCAAGGAGATGGACGAGATCAACGGCGAGTTCACTCGCACCGATGTCGCCCTGGTGATCGGCGCCAACGACGTCACCAACCCCGCCGCCCGCAACGACCCGAGCTCGCCGATCCACGGCATGCCGATCCTCAACGTCGACGAGAGCAAATCGGTGATCGTGCTCAAGCGCTCGATGAGCCCCGGCTTCGCCGGCATCGAGAACGAGCTGTACTACTCACCCGGCACCGCGATGCTCTTCGGCGACGCCAAATCCTCCGTCGAATCAGTAATCGAAGAACTCAAAGCCCTCTAGCCCTGAGCCCGCCCCAGCACCGGGCTTCCGGACCAGGACCATTTCACGATCGCGTGCAGGGCCGCGCTGGTCGCATCTCCCTCTCCCAAGCCCCCGCTGCCCCTGAGTTCCCGAACTCAACAGCAGAGTCGTCGCGCTTGATCATCACAGCTCTCCTGTTGAGTTCGGGAGCCCTGGTGCAGGCGGGTGCCCGGGCGGCGGTTGGGGGTGGGTTTTCGGACTGCCCGTGCGATCTTGGAACGATCGTGGATTGCGGACCGGGACAGCCCGTGTTCACGGTGAGCTGCTACACCATTTCGGGTCGCAGCCGGGGGTCGCGATCGAGAAATTGCCGGGAGCTGTGCACCAGCTTGCCGCCAGCGAACCGCTCCAGCGCGCTGACCATCTCCTGGCGAGAGGACCCGAGTTCTTCCACTGTGCACAGGCCAAGATAGCCGAGCTGCCGGTGCTCGTCGGACAGCACACTCACGACACTGGGAGCGGGGATCTCTGGCCGCAGCCGCACCACGAGAACGTCCGTTCGCGTGGTGCGATCAGGGGGTAGACGGTGGTTGAACGCTCCACGTTGGGGTTGCAGCATACCAACCTGTGCGATGTCCCGCCAAGGGAGGTGGGTCGTTACGAGCGTTCGTCGAATGGTGAGACCGGAGCGGTCGACGACAAGTTCGCACACACAAACGTCCGTCTCGCTGGAGGCTGAGTCTTTGGGAACGGACACGGCTCTCCCAAGACGTGAGGCACGCAGCCTGACAATATTGATCGCTATGGGCGTCAGCGCTACCACCAAGCCTGAAAACGCTATTACCCAGCCTGGATTCGCTTCCAGGAAGAGCACGTGCATAATGGAGGCGACGAGGCTCAATAAGAATGCGACGAGGATCAATAAACAGAAGGAGAAACAGACGGCACCGAGCGCGGAATCGGTCGGTGGGCGGTACGTGCGGGTGAAGCGCACCGCGTCGGAGAGCGGCTCGGTGTGTGATGCGGTGGTGGGGCCGCGGGAGAGGGCTAGGTTGCCGGCTGTGTTGACGGCGCGGCGTTGTGGGCGGGGGAGGTTGCGCGCTACGAGGTCGCGGTCGACTGCCATGAAGATCTGGTCGAGGGTGAGCGGTTCGGGTTCGTCCAGTGCGCGGAGTAGTGCGCCGGTGAAGGCGGTGAACCGGTCTCCGGCCGGGGCGTGGGAGGGGGCGTTGGCGGTGGTGGAGGTGAGTGTGTAGGTGCCGGTCACCTCGAGTTGGCCGCTGATCACTCCCTGGTCGTCGGCCATCGCGTCGATCGCGCGGCCGGAGAAGCAGCAGTCGAGCACGAGCACGCGGGTGGTGGCGGCGCTGTTCGCGATCTCCTCGCGGAGTAGTTCGAGGGGGAACGCGGTCCACCGGGTGCGGTGCGGGTGGGTGTGTGCGATGGCTAGGTGCAGCCGGCCGCGGTCGTCCACCAGGCCGTGCCCGGCGTAGTACACCAGCAGGAGGTCGGTGGCTGTGGCCGCTAGCTCGGAAGCGCGGTGCCGACCTCATCCACGCTGGTCGGATCGGTGAGCACGCGGCAGTGCTCGGGTCGCAGTACCCCGGTGTCCGGGCTGGTCAGCGCGTGGCGCAGCGCCGTCAGGTTCGCCTGCACGGCTGGGATGTCGGGCAGGTCTGGCCCGACGGCGGTGAAGTGGCTCGCGCCGATCAATACCGCGCGGGATCGGGCCGGGTCGGGGAAACACGCCTGGCTCACGACGCGGAGTCCTCTGTTCTGAGCAACCGCTCGACCTCGCGCAGCAGGACAGCGGGATCCCGGACACGGCGGGCGTCGAGCTCGACGCGGCGGCCGTTCTCGGCGGTCACGGTCAGCGTCACGTCCGCGCGGCGCGGCTGGCTCAGCCAGGTCGACACCGAGCCGGCCAATACTGCGCTGGCCCCACCAGAACCGAGAGCCACCTCCAGCACCTCGAGCACGCCACCCATCTCGCCGGGCCGCACTGGCGCATGTCCCGTGCGCACCCGGCCCCGAAGGGTGTCCTCGTGCCGCAGCCACTCGAGCAAAGACCGGAGCACGTCGCCGTCGTCGGCACTGATGCTCAGGTGCGGATCAGACACAGACTGTGACTGCACGCGCTCATCTTGGTCGTGCCGCCCGTCGGGGGGCTACGGGGGGTCCAAAGTCCCGTGACCTGCTGGCACTCTC
>JBOHFY010000319.1:0-6275 GCA_050699895.1 Pseudonocardiaceae bacterium | reverse complement strand
CCGTACGTCTCCGCCAATTCTACCTGAACCCGATTGCGGCGAAGATATGTCAACGCGATAACCATGGACGTATACAAGCTCCAGACTCGGCGGCCAATGGTTGACACCCGGTTCCAACCCGGCAGATTGAACCATCGCGCACAGGTCAATAATTTCATCCTTGGTCAACCCTGCGGTATGGTACATTCTCGACGGTCCGTTTCTTCGAATTGGGCGTGGTACCCCAATTCTTTCGAGAAGCGGGCCGTCGTCCAAGTAGGCGCGCCGTGGATAACTCATCTATCAGGGCTCGTGAATAACACTCCATATGTGCACTGGCCGTGGGAAACTGCTCCGTCATACGAAACAGCGGCGCTCCTCGTAAACCCAGTAGTTTACCGTTGCGTAGTCCTCTCTGTGTGGGTATTCAAGGTCGTCCGCAGATTTTCCTGTTCGGCGGAGCCAGTCATTCACTTCACCCCAGAGCCATATCCCGCCCGCGATCAAGCTGAAGCACTCGGGGAACGGGAACTCCCGCAGCCGCTTCCCCCGGACCCATTGCCCTACAGCTTGTGGAGTCGTGTCACACCGCGAAGCGATATCAACCTTCGTGACCAGGTCTTCGTACGCCCGCCGAACTCTGATGAGTTGTCTGTCCCGCTGGAGCTGGGTGATGATGGTCTTCGCCGCTTCCACGGCTGTGCCGCCCTCAGCGGTGACGGTCAGCAGGGTGAGGCCACCGTGGTGCGAGACGAGCGCGTCGCATATCTCATAGACCGCATCGACGGCGTCGTCGGCAAGGTCATCAACCACGAAGATCCACTCGTATTGGGTCACTGTTCCACCTCCTCGTCCTGCCTGCCACCAGCCTAGCACCAGTGTTTCTGATACGAAACAGTAAGCCGTTGCTACCCCGGGCGTGGCCTACCGTCAAGATCGTGGTGGTCTGGACACCGCTCGGCTTCGCGCAAGATCCGTCGTGCGTGGTTCTGGGGGTTCGCGGGAGTGCCGTCCACTCGCACGCGACCCTCGCCACATGGACACAGCAGGTTGTACAGATGCCCTTGCCTCTGGATCCGCCAGCCTTTGCCGATCAACTGTTCGATCGCCTTCCGGACGTGTGGATCCTTGTGGAGCTTGTCAGGCACCTGTCCCCCAGAGCGGTCGCGCGGCTACGATGACCAAGGTCGTGCGCCCACTCCGCCAAGGCGTGAGGAGCCTACGTGCTCACCCCGACAGTTCGATCGAGCGCCGGGAGTCCGCCCGACTCGCCAGATTCAGAGATTCACGCAGGGGCCAGCGCGCGCCGGCATTGGGTCGGTACCGTTCTGGGTGTGCGGAGTTCGACAGCGACGCTGCCCCATGACGGGATCGCCTCTCGCGGTCAGTCGGTCTTCTCGCCGGCGAGACGGCGGCGTCCTGCGCACCTGCTCGTCATGTCGCCGATAAGAGCGGAAGGTGTCCAGGACGTAGTCCACATCGTCGCGCGGTAGGCCGTAGAGGTGGAAGTAGGCGGCGTCCAGCTCTGCCCGCAGCCAGAATCGCCGATCCTCATCCCACCGGAACGGTGGCCCCTTGTCCCCGTGATCCGCGGCGAACGCCGCCATGTCGTGTGTGGTGTAGGATAGTTCCAGCACGTGGTAGGTGATCCAGTCGCTGAGCCGCTGACCTGAGTCCCACGGGCCGTCCTTGCCGTAAGCGTCGGGCGGGAAGACCGGAAGTTGTTTGAAGATCATGTAGGACATTGAGGGTTATTCGCGAGCCCCACAGAGTCAGGACATCGCCTCACCGCCCTGCGAGCCCGACTGGCCGGCGTCGCCACACCGGTGCGAGGTAACTGCCTGCTGCCATGGCAGCCGAACCGGCTCAACCAGCGCTACCACACCGCGCTGCGCCTTGCCGAGGTCATCTGGCAGGCCACCTCCCCGGAGCACACGCCCGGATCGCTGCTCGCCAATGGATTCCTGTTCAACCTCGAGACGGTCTTCGAGGACTTCGTCGTCGGTGCGCTGTCGGAGGAGTTGCAGGCCCGCTACGGCGGAGTGGCCGCCCGCCGCTACTCGTGCCACCTCGATGAGGAGGGCCGGGTGCAGATGAAACCCGACCTGGTGTGGCACGCAGGTGGGCGACCAGTCGCGGTCGTCGACGCCAAATACAAGCAGGAGAAGCCGGTCGCGGATCTCTATCAGGTGCTGGCCTACTGCACGCGCTACGCCTGCCGCGGGGCCACCTCGTGTACGCCCGGGGGAATGCCGACCCGATCCGGCACGCCGTACGGCATGCGGATATTGAGATCGTTTGTCATGCGCTTGACCTCATGCTCCCGCCCGCGAGGCTGCTGGCGCAGGTCGGGGACATCGCTGATGAGCTGGTGGCGAGCTAGCCGGCGGCGTCAGGCGACGTCGAACAGGTGCTCCGGGCGTCTCCCCCTGCCGACACCAGTGTCGAGCCACCAGCGGCGCAGGCAGGCACCGCACTGCACCCAGACCATGTTGACGTCGGAATCAAGCAGGTACAGGGCGGTGTTGTCGGCGCAATAACGGCAGGGCAGCCACACGCGGCGGCCGAGGTCTGCTTGTGGGTCGAGGATCATCTCGCTACTCCGGGGTATCGGGTAGCACACCGCCCGCGATGAGGACGTCGTAGGTGGCTTGCTGGTCGGGATCAAGATTGGTGTAGAGCATGCGACGCGCTTGCGCTTCGCCGGTGTAAATCTCCGTGGGGTCCCAGGACGAGCCGAGGGCGCCCAGGACGGCGGCAAGGCGGGCCGCTTCGTGCGCGGTGAGATCAATGCTGAAGGGAACGAGACTGGCCACAGCGCACCTCCGGGGAGCTGTTCGAGTGCAGGATTCTGGTGTCGACACCCGTATCTACTCAGGCCGCCGGCCGCGCGGTGTCGATCGCGGCTAGCGGGACGACGGCCGGGCCAGGCCGGGTGGCGTTGAAGGCATAGGTACCGGCCGCGTGGCGCAGGCATCGGGTGGCGTCGGCGACGAGAGCCTCGGCCTGGCGCAGGTGCGGTGTGACTGTGCCCCAGGCCGCCCAGCGATCCCGCGCGGTCGCGGTGAGCTCGCCGAGGTGGTGGGTGATCCGCGCTAGTTCCCAGACCAGCGTCAGGGTCTCCTCGCCAGTGGCGGTTATCGGCGAGGAAGCAGCGGTGGCCAGCGCCGCCGCTGCCGCCTCAATCGGGGCATTGATCGTAGGTTCCATGACACATCGCCATCTGAAGTTCGACTGGGGGCCGTGCACTACAACAGAGTCGGTCACCCCGCCATCTGATACACCTCTTCGCCGAGTGTCAGGCGGCGGGCGCCCGGAGGCTCTTGGCGACGGCGAAGACCCGGCCGATAGGTTCTAGCCCGTGCTTGCACCGATCACTGTGCGGCGGGCAAGAGTAGCGGACGTCCGCCGGATCAAGGATCTGGTGGACTGCTACGCCGGCGCGGTGCTGCTGACCAAACAGCTCGTGACGCTCTACGAAGACGTCCAGGAGTTCTGGGTGGCCGAACGAGACGGCGCGGTGCTGGGCTGCGGCGCGTTGCACGTGCTCTGGGAAGACCTGGCCGAGATCCGCACCCTGGCCGTGCACCCGGATGCGGTAGGCCAGGGAATAGGCCACGCGCTGGTCGCGGAATTGGTGGAGCACGGACGAACGCTAGGGTTGCGCCGCCTGTTCGTGCTGACCTTCGAGGAATGCTTATTCTCCCGGAACGGGTTCCAGTCAAACCACGGGACCCCGGTGACTGCGGAGATCTACGACGAGATACGCCGCTCGCACGACGAGGGGGTCGCGGAGTTCCTCGACCTCCCCTACGTCAAACCCAACACTCTGGGCAACACCCGCATGCTCCTCGAGCTGTAGGCCGGCTCAGTCTTCCTGGCCTGCTCCAGCGTCACTGCCCCGAAGCGAGTACAGCAGGCCGTCAAGCTCCTCGGGTTTGGCCAGGACATCGCGGGCCTTGGATCCCTCCGAGGGACCCACCACACCCCGGCTCTCCAGCAGGTCCATCAGCCGGCCCGCCTTGGCGAAGCCGACCCGCAGCTTGCGCTGCAACATCGACGTCGAGCCGAACTGCGACGTCACCACGAGCTCGGCGGCCTGCAGCAACACATCGAGATCATCGCCGATGTCCGGATCGACCTCTTTATGCTCACCTGGCTTGGCCGCGGTGACCCCGTCGGTGTACTCCGGGGTGGCCTGCTCCTTGGCGTAGGCGACGACCTTGGCGATCTCGGCGTCACCGATGTAGGCGCCCTGGATCCGTACCGGTTTGGACGCGCCCATCGGCAAGTAGAGCCCATCACCCATGCCGATCAGCTTCTCCGCGCCGGGTTGGTCCAGGATCACCCGGCTGTCCGTGAGCGAGGAGGTGGCGAAGGCCAGGCGGGAGGGCACATTGGTCTTGATCAGTCCGGTGACGACGTCGACGCTGGGCCGCTGAGTGGCCAGCACGAGGTGGATTCCGGCGGCCCGGGCCTTCTGCGTAATGCGGACGATAGCGTCCTCGACGTCGCGTGGGGCCGTCATCATCAGGTCAGCCAGCTCGTCGACAATCGCCATGATGTAGGGGTAGGGGCGGTACTCCCGCTGCGAACCCGGCGGCGCCGTCACCTCGCCGCTGCGCACCTTGGCATTGAAATCGTCGATATGCCGCACCTTGGCGGCCTGCATGTCTTGGTAGCGCTGCTCCATCTCCTCCACCAGCCAGGCCAGCGCCGAGGCCGCCTTCTTCGGCTGGGTGATGATCGGTGTAATCAGGTGCGGGATCCCCTCGTAGGGGGTGAGCTCCACCATCTTCGGGTCGATCAGGATCATCCTGACCTCGTCAGGGGTGGCCCGGATGAGCAGCGAGACAAGCATCGAGTTCACGAAGCTCGACTTGCCCGAGCCGGTGGAGCCGGCCACCAGCAGGTGCGGCATCTTGGTCAGGTTCGCGGTGACGAAGTGACCCTCAATGTCCTTACCCAGCCCGATCACCATGGGATGCTGGTCACGGCTGGTCGTCGGCGCGCGGAGCACGTCACCTAGCCGCACCATCTCTCGATCGCTGTTGGGGATCTCGATCCCCACCGCAGACTTGCCCGGGATCGGGGCTAGCAACCGCACGTTGTCGGTGGCCACCGCGTAGGCGATATTGCGGGTCAGCTGGGTGATCTTCTCCACCTTGACCCCGAGCCCCACCTCCACCTCGTAGCGGGTGACGGTCGGTCCTCGGGCGAACCCGGTGACCTGGGCGTCCACCGAGAACTGGTCGAGCACCCCGGTGATTGCCTCGATCATCGCGTCGTTGGCCTTGCTGCGAGCCTTCGGCGGGTCGCCCTTGAGCAGCAGATCCGGCGGAGGCAGCTGGTAGGCACCCTCGACCACCCGGTGGGTGGAGGTGCCCTGACCAGGCTTGCCGTCAACCGACCCCTGGACCGATCCCTCCACCGGCCCCTGAACTGGCACAGCGGGCTTCGGCTGCGCCGGGAGCCGGGTCGGTGCCGCAGCGGCAGCGCCCGGCGCGTCCTCGTCAGTGATCTTTGCGGTCTGGGTGGCCTGCCTGCGCCGCGCGGGGCGGCGCAGCCGGGCGGCGGCGGGATCGGCGTCGGTTACCGTGGCGTCGGTGCCGGCGGCATCGGCATCGGGATCCTGATCCGGCGGCGCTCCGCACAACCGGCGGACACGTCCGGGCACCGCTCGAACCGGGGTCCCCGTCAGCACCAACAGCCCGTAACCGGCCAACAGCGCCAGCAAGGGCGCCGCCACCCAGACGGTGAACCCGTCCACCAGCGGATCCGCGACCAGAAAACCGACCGCGCCAGCAGCCCGGGACCGCCCCACCCCGTCCGAGGGCGCGCCCGCCGCGAGATGCCACAGACCGAGCGTTCCCAAGGTCAGCAGCACGGTGCCCACAGTGCGGCGGGGTCGTGCCGCCACGTCGGGCTCGGTGCGCATCAAGGTCACTCCGACCCCGGCGAGCACCACCGGTAACCCCACCGACACGGCGCCGAACAGGGCACCAAGCGTGCGCTGGAGGCCAGCACCGACCGGCCCTCCGGCGGCCCACCACACCGCCGCAGCGACAACAACAGCGAGGGCGACCATACCGAGCGCGAGGCCGTCCCGGCGATGCGCGGGCTCAAGCTCACGGGTCCGCCCCAGCGCCCTGGCTAGTCCGCCGACACCGCGGGCCAGCAGCGACCAAGCACCGACCAGACTCCGGCTGACAATGCGGCTCGACGCTCGTGCGGGCACCCGTCGGGACACTGGCCGCCGAGGGGTCGGCCGCGGTGTGGTCCCCGAGTTCCGGGAC
>JBOHFY010000318.1:0-3953 GCA_050699895.1 Pseudonocardiaceae bacterium | reverse complement strand
GCACGCCGACGAGCAGCAGGTCGCCCCGGCCGTGTTCGGCTTGGAAGTCGCCGGCGACCTGCCACGCGAGCTCGGCGATGCGGTGGCGGATCTGCTCCGCGGTGACGAGCACGGAGGCGATATCGCCTTGATACAGGCCATCGCCTTGATACTGGCCAGCACCCTGATACTGGCCATCACCGTGATACATGCAGCCTCCCCTGTGCCCGTACCAGCTCCAGCGCCCCTGGTAACCGCAGCGCACCCTGGCCTGACCAGCGGCCGATGAGGTCGTCGGCGGCGCGGAGGTGGGCGTCGGTCAGCTCGGCCACCCCGGCGTCGAGCAGCCAGCGGCGCAGCACCCGGCGGCGCAGCGCCCCTGGCGCCCGGGCCAGCGCCGCGACGTCCACATCAGGGCCCCGTCGCGCCGCCGCCAGCAACTCGCACGCTTGTGACTCGAGCACGTCGAGATCTTCCCGTAGTTGCTCGGCGGTACGGGCCAGGGCTCGCGCCACCCCGCCGCCCAGCACGTCCTCCAGCAGCGGCAGCACCTCGGTGCGCAGCCGGACCCGCCGAAACCGGGGGTCGGCATTGTGCGGGTCGGCCCACGGGGCCAGGTCCAGCGCGGCGCAGGCCGCGGCGGTGACGGCCCGGCGCACCCCGAGTAACGGCCGGCCCCAGGGCGGGTCAAGCTCCCGCATCCCCGCCACCGACCGGGGCCCCGAGCCCCGCCCCAGCCCTAGCAGTACCGTCTCAGCCTGGTCGTCCAGGGTGTGGCCGAGCAGCACCAGCGCTCCGGCCGGCGCGGCGTCGCGCAGCGCCGCGTACCGGGCCCGGCGGGCCGCCGCTTCCGGCCCGCCCGGACCGTCCACGGTGGTCCGCAGGATTCGCACCTCGGTGGCGCCGAGCCGGTGTAGCGCCTGGGCGGCGGCCTGGGCTACTGCCGCTGAGTCCGCCTGCAGCTGATGGTCGACGACCAGGCCGTGCACCGCCAGGCCCAGCCGCCCGGCGCAGTGCACGGTCGCGGCGGACAGCGCCAGCGAGTCGGCACCGCCGGAGCAGGCCACCGCGACGGCGTCTGACGTGGCGTGGCTGGTCAGGAACCGGCGCAGCACGGTGCGTACCTCGCTGACCGCTGGGTGCGGGGCCGGGGTCAGCCTGGCGTCATGCGATACAGCCACGCCGCTGGATCGGCGATCTCGGTGCGGGTGGGCAGCGTTTCGGGTGAGGTCCACACTGTATTGAACCCGTCCATGCCGACGGCATCCACCACGTGGCGGGTGAATGCCGCGCCCTCGGCGTACTGGCGCAGCTTGGCGTCAATGCCCAGGACGGCCCGCAGCACCCGTTCAGCGAGGCCGCCGCCTTGTCGGCGGGCGGTGAACCGCTGGCGGATCAGCGCTACCGAGGGCACCACCGACGGCCCGACCGCGTCCATGACGTGGTCGGCGTGCCCCTCCAGCAGGGTGGCCAGGGCGAGCAGCCGGTCGAGCACCGCCCGCTGCTCGGGGTCCTGCAGCAGGGTCAGCACGCTGAGCGCGTCCGATGCCTCTCCGCGCCGGGCCCCGCGCAGCGCCGAGGGCAGCCGGCCGATCATCTTGGCCACGGTGTCCGGGTCCTCCGTGGCGGCGACGAAGGACCGCACCTGGCTGGCGAAATGCTCGCGTAGCCACGGCACGGCATTGAACTGCAGCCGGTGGGTGGCCTCATGCAGGCAGACCCACATCTGGAACTCTTCGGCCGGGACGTCCAGCGTCTGGCCCACGGTGACCACGTTGGGGGCAACCACCAGCAGCCGCCCAGGGTCTTCGGATGGCCCGCCGAACGGGTCGTACTGCCCGAGTACCCGGGAGGCCAGGAACGCCAGCGCGACTCCCACCTGCACGCCCGCGGTGGTGGCCACCATGCGGCCGGCTCGTCCCGCCGGGATCCGGTAGTCGGCCAGCAGCCGGCACAGGCCTTCGGCCGCCGCATCCACCCAGCCAGGCCGGTCCACCACCTCGGCGGGGCGGGGCGGCTGGCCATCATCTAGCCCGGTCAGCGTCCGCACGTGCTCCTCGGCGGTCACCGACAGGGCGCGCAACTGGCGCACCGCCGTCGCCGCCTCCTCGGCGGGTACGGTGGGGCCGGTTGGCAGCAGGCGTTGCGCGGTGACCGCGGCCACAGCCCAGTCGATCGGGGAGCCGGCCAGGCCCGTCCGGGGTGCCTGCGGGGTATCGAGCGCGGAATGTCCCATACCGATGACGGTAACGCGGACTAGTGACAGCCGCATGACCTTAACCCGGCCGCGAGCGCGTCGAGCCGAGGGCGAGCCGACATTGGACTAGGCCCGTTGGACAGCAGCGCGAACACCAGCACCCCGCCTTCGGTGTCCAGCACGGTGCCAGCCAGGCTGTTGACGCCGGTCAGGGTGCCAGTCTTGGCCCGCACCCAGCCTCGGCCACTGGCCGTCGGGCCGTGATAGCGGTCGGCGAGCGTACCGCTGCCGCCAGCCACCGGCAGGCCCACCAGCAGCGGTCGCAGTGCGGCGGTCCGCTGCTGGTGGGCCCCGTCGGGGCTGGACTTATCGGCGTTGGCCTTATCAGGGGTGGCCGCCGCGCCCAGCAGCTCGGTGAGCAGCGTCGCCGGGACGGCGTCGTCGACCGACAGCCCGCTGCCATCGACCATGGTGACGCCGCTGACGTCGAAGCCGTGGCGGCGCAGCACGGTGAGTACCGCCTCGGAAGCCCCGGAGAACGACTCCGGCGCGCCGGTTGCGCGCGCTACCTCCCGGGCCAGCGCCTCGGCGAGCACGTTGTCCGATCGTTGCAGCGCGGTGGCGACCAGGTCCTGAATCGGCGGAGAGGACACCTCGCCGAGCACCACAGCGCCGGGCGGGGCGGTGCCGACCGAGACGGTGTCCGGGTCGGCCCCCAGCCGGCGGGCCAGTTCCTCGGCTGCGGCGCTCGCGGGCTTCGCGGCTCGGGGGGAGATCTCCTGGGCGGGATCCGCGCGGCCTCCGTCGAGCATCACCGGCTCGATCGGCGCGATGTCTCCGCCGGCCACGTCGCCGGGGAACCAGCCCGGGGCCAGGGCGTCTCCGGTGTAGCGGCTCACATCGACCAGGACGCGGCGCACCGGGCCGGGTGCCGCGGCCCGCACCTGGTCGACCAGGTCGTCCAGCCGGGCGGCACCCGGGTAGCCGGTCGCCGTGCCGGGGCCCGCCGCGGCCAGCGTCGGGTCGCCGCCACCGACCAGCACGACGGTGCCGGGCTCCGCACCGGCCAGCACAGTGGTGTGCAACTGCTCCTGGTGGTCCAGCGCCAGCAGGGCGGCTGACGCGGTGAGCAGCTTGGCGGTCGACCCGGGCACCAGCGCCGCCGCGGGGTCGCGCTGCCAGAGCACTGTCCCGGTCGCCGGGTCGAGCACCTGGCCGGACAACGTGCCCAGCCCGCCCGCCGCGACCAGCGGGTCGAGGACGGCGCTGACACCGGCGCGGGTCGGCGCCGGGCCCTCGACGCCAGCCGGGCGCAGCGCCAGGCGCGGTACCACAGGCGGGGGTGGTGGCACGACCGTTGCGACCCGGTTGACCAGTACGGCGGCCCCCAGCACGGTGACGCCGACCCCGGCGACCACCGCGAGCAGCACGATGGTGACGACCACCGCGACCCGCTTGCCGCGCCGCGCCGGCAGCCGCAGCGCCGCACCGATCCGATCACCGAGTCCCGGCACTGGGTCTCCCCTCACGTCTCACCTACGGTGTCCTGGAGGCAAGTTAGAGGGTCCCGGGACCGCGCCGGACCGCGGCTAGCAGGCAGCAATCGTCAGTGCCCGTGGATCAAGATCTTTTAGATGTGAAGTGTCGGGGTTTTCGTCGAGTCGAGGTGCTGGCGGGCTAGGCCCGGCGAAGTCGGTGTGATCGAGTCACATGTGGTGCTCGGGTGGGGATGATCGTGGTTTGTGTGTCGGAGACGACACCAGGTGTCGTCTCCGAC
>JBOHFY010000317.1:0-11798 GCA_050699895.1 Pseudonocardiaceae bacterium | reverse complement strand
GTCAGCGACATCCCGTGTCGCTGACGGCACACAAACCGTGATCATCCCCCACGGGCACGGATTGCGGCATACGGCGCTACCGTGCGCTGTATGCCTCGCCGTAACCTCCCGCGCCGGGCTCGCGGCGCCGTCCCGCCTCCGGAGGCGGGTGGGCCGGGCTGGGCGCAACCGGAGAGCGGCCCAGACGGGGAGTGGCTGGTCCGGGCGGTGCCCGGTGAGCAGGCGGTCAAGAGCTATCGCTGCCCCGGCTGCGACCACGAGATCAAGCCTGGGACCGCGCATGTGGTGGCCTGGCCGGCGGGACAGGAGGGATCCTCGGCCGACCGGCGACACTGGCACACTGGCTGCTGGACCGCGCGCACGCGCCGGGCGCCTACGCGCAGACACTGGTGAGGCGGCGGATACCGGTGCGGCAGCGGCGCTGGCGATGGTGCGCGCCGTCAGCTCGGCTGAGCCTGCTCTACGGCGAGCACGGCATCTTCCTCCGGTGCGGGCGCCAGACGCCGCAACGCCTCGTCCAGCTTCGAACTTACCGACTCTAGCTGGCCGGTGAGCTGGCGGCGCAGGGTGCGCAGCGCCTCCACCTGCCGGTTGGCCTCCCGCACCCTGGCGACGGCCGCCTGGTCGGCCTCGGTCACCAGGCGGCGGGCCACGTCGGTGGCCTCGTCAATGCGCCGCTTCGCCTCGGTCTTGCTGTTCGACTCCTCCCGCGCCAGCTCGCGGGTCGCGTCACGGCGCCGCGCCGACAGGGTGATGTCGAAGTCGTCCTCGGCTTGGCGTCGGCGAGCGGCTGACTCGGTGTCGAGCCGCTCGGCCCGCTGCTGTGCCAGCGCCACGATCTCCGCGCCCCGCCGACGCGCGTCGGCGATAGCTCGCTCGTTCTCAGCCTCCATCGCTGATCGCCGCCGCTGCGCTTCCCCGATCATCTGTTCGTAGCGGGCGCGCAGCCCGTCCGCCTCGCGCTCAACGCCGGTCCTGATCGCGGCCGCCGCTTGAGTGGCCTTGGCGATGATCTCGGCGGCCTCGTCCTGGGCGCCGCGCAGCATCCGCGCCACGCGCTCGCTCATGCCCTCGACGGTGGTGGGTGGCGCGGCGAGCCGTTTCACCTGGGCACGCAGGTCATCGATCTCGCCGCGAGCCGTCTCCAGCGCCCGGGCGAGCTCCGCGGCCTGCGCCGCCCCGGCATCCCGGTCCGCCGCCGCGATCCGCAGATCGGCCCGCAGCTGCTCGAGCTGGTAGTCCACCTGAGCGCAGTCGTACCCACGGCGGACGATGTCGAGCATGGATCTCATCGGAAGCAGATCACGATCGTCGACTGAGCCCATACCGCCAGGTTACTCGGGTGCTGGTGATTGATTGAGTGGGCAGCTAGGCGAGTGTCAGACTCCCCGGAAGCGGTTGATACCGGCCAGGTGGACCTCGCGAAGCTCGGGGTCGCGCACCCCCAGCCCCTCCTCGGGGGCCAGGCACAGCACACCGACCTTGCCTTGGTGGATGTTGCGGTGCATGTCGTGGGCGGCCTGCCCGGTCTCTTCCAGCAGGTAGACGCGGGACAGCGTCGGGTGGACCTTGCCCCTGGCGATCAGCCGGTTGGCCTCCCACGCCTCACGGTAATTAGCGAAATGCGAGCCCACAATCCGCTTGAGGTTCATCCAGAGGTAGCGGTTGTCGAACACATGCTGAAAACCCGAGGTGGAGGCGCAGGTGACGATCGTGCCGCCTCTTTTGGCGACGTACACGCTGGCGCCGAACGTCTCCCGCCCCGGGTGCTCGAACACGATGTCGGGGTCGTCACCGCCGGTGAGCTCGCGGATCTTCGCGCCGAACCGCTTCCACTCCTTCGGATCCTGGTTATGCTCGTCGCGCCAGAACTTGTAGCCCTCAGCGTTGCGGTCGATGACCAGATCGGCGCCCATTCGCCGGCAGATCTCGGCCTTCTCGGGGCTGGAGACCACGCAGACCGGGATGGCGCCGCCACCCAGCGCCATCTGGGTGGCGTAGGAGCCCAGGCCGCCCGAGGCGCCCCAGATGAGGACCGTGTCGCCCTGCTTCATGTCCGCGCCATTGCGGGACACCAACTGCCGGTAGGCGGTCGAGTTGACCAAACCCGGGCTTGCGGCCTCCTCCCAGGTGAGATGGGCCGGCTTGGGCATCAGCTGGTTGGACTTGACCAAGGCGAGCTCGGCGAGGCCGCCGAAGTTCGTCTCGAATCCCCAGATGCGTTGCTCGGGGTCCAGCATGGTGTCGCTGTGCCCGTCGGGGTGTTCCAGCTCGACGGACAGGCAGTGCGCCACCACCTCGTCGCCCGGCCGCCAGGCGTTCACTCCGGCCCCGGTGCGCAGCACCACGCCGGCCAGGTCCGAGCCGACCACGTGGTAGGGCAGGTCGTGCCGGGAGGCCAACGGGGAGGTGCGGCCGTAGCGCTTGAGAAACCCGAAGGTGGGCAGCGGTTCGAAGATCGACGTCCAGACGGTGTTGTAGTTGATGGCGCTGGCCATCACAGCGACCAGCGCCTCGCCTGGACCCAGCTCCGGCACCGGCACCTCGTCCAGGTGCAGGGACCGGCGCGGGTCCTTGTCCCGGCTGGGCATTCCGGCGAACATGTCGGCCTCGTGCGCGCGGACCGTGATTCCCCGGTAGCTGTCCGGCACCGGCAGGGCGCCGAGGTCGTCAAGGTCGTCGCTGAGGATGGCATCAAGGATCTTTTGCACGGTCGTCCCTTCTGGTGCCCACTTCCCGCTTGGGATATGCCGGCTAAGAAGAGGTTAGGCGATCAGTATATCAATCGCCACCACGTATCCATCGCCACAGTTCCCCGATGTGATGTATGATGCGGTGTATGAACCGGACCAACATCTACCTTACCGATGAGCAGCGGGCGTTCCTCGCTGCTCGCGCCGCCGCTGAGGGCACCTCGGCGGCGGAGTTGGTCCGTCGGCTCATCGATCAGGCGCTGCTCGGGGCCAGTGACGATCTCACCGGCGACCTGGCCGCGATCGACGCGTCCTTCGGCGCTTTGCGCCACGATGAGATGGACATCGACCTCGACCGCGCCGACGGTCAGCGCGGCGCGCACCTGCGGGAGATCAGTCGGTTGTGATCCTCGTCGACACTGATGTGCTCATCGCGAATCTACGCGGGATCGACGCCGCGCGAGAGTGGCTGAGGCACACCCGCACCGTGACCGGCCAGCTCGCGGTCAGCGTCGTGACGAACGCCGAGATTGTCGGCGGTATGCGCTCTCCGGAGCGACGAGAGGTCACCCGGCTGCTCAACTCGGTTCGGCCGCTGCCCGTGACTGACATGATCGCTCACCGGGCGGGGGAACTTCGCCGACATTACCGTCGCTCGCACGCCGCGATCGGACTGGTCGACTACCTGATCGCGGCTACCGCTCTGGTTCACGGGCTCGAACTCGCAACGCTCAACATCAAGCACTTTCCGATGTTCGCCGACCTGAAACCGCCCTTTTCGCTTTCTGGCCGCGAATGATCCGACAGGTCTGGCCGTGGGACGGCTGCTCGGTTGCCGCCGGTTCCACTAGTACGGCATCCGCACACAAACCGTGATCACGGTGTCTGCGGGAATCTCTCCTGAACGGTGAGCGGTTTGTTGGCCTGTTGGTCCCGGCATCAGGTGCCGGTCGCGATCAGCACCAGCTTGTTAGCCTGTGGATCGAGGTAGGCGCGAGCCCACCAGCGCCCTTCCTTGAATGCGGCGTTCAGCGCGGCGCTGGTCCGGAATGGGCCTGGAGGCAGGTGCTCTTTCATGCCGCCCACGACCGATGGGGTCTCGCTGGTCGGTGCCGGGGAGTAGGCCGCTGTCAGGTCGTTGATGTGGTCATAGTTAAGGGTGATCACAGCATCGATCCAGTATGTCGACGGTCCTGGGTTCCGTGGGTCACCGTACGTACCCGACATCCACTGGACCTCCAGGGGAGCTTGTAACACCGAGAAACGCTTCGTCAGTGGTTCCTCGTCAGTACGAAGCTCGCCCGTCCCTGATTTCTGTGCTGTGGTGCTCACTCGGCCTCCTTTGTTGTGCGCCGGTGCCTGGCAGGACGCCGTGATACTCACGCACAGGGCAGCGGCAACGCTCACGGTCACTCTCGACAATGTCAGGCGCCGACACGCCGGTACGGTCTCCACTATCGCCGCTGTCTCGGGTTGTCCGGGGTCGGCGTGTCCGGGACGTGGCCAAGCTGCCAGGTGACGGTCCTGGTGAGCGAACCGTGGGTGTCGAACGGTTTGGCCCACCCCAGCTCGGTGAACCTGCCGTTCTCATTGTCGGGCGCGTCGGTCGCGATATCGTGCTGACCACGGTTGAAGTTGTACCGGTCCTCGCCCTGCACCGTGATCTGCATAGTCACGGTATCGCCGTCCACGTGAACCTTCGAGTGACTCCACACCTTATGCTTGCCGATCGTTTTCTGCCAGTTCTCTGTTTGTGGGTAGTAGGCGTCAGGTACGACCGACGCCTTGCCGGTCATGGAGAAACCCGTGTTCCCCTCCCGGATCAGCTCCTCGGCCGCCGTCTGCGCCCTTATGATCTCCTGGTCGACTCGCATCATGATCCACTGGATCTCCTGATCGAGCTCGGTCCTGACGTAGGCGCGGTACTGCTGGATCTGCGCCATCTCCTCGGCCTCGAACTGTGACTGCGGCTGGGGCATGGGCGGTGCATCATCGCGGATCGCCCCATCGGGGGTGATGGTGTACTGATTGGCTACGGCCTTACCGGGGGAGGGCGAGGCGTTCGGAGGTGAAGGCTTCGATGGTGCCGGCTAGTTCGATGGTGTCTCGGCCGGGGTCGTGGAGGGTGCTCAGGGTGGTGCGTACTCGTTCTATGCCGGTCACGATGCCGTGGGTGCGTTGGGCTGGGGGGAGTTCCAGTACGGGGGTGAGGGCTTGAGCCGCGCCGTCGACCTCGCCGTGGGAGACCCGGGCGATGGCCAGGGCGATGCGGGTGTTGGCTTCGTGGCCGAAGGAGCGGTCCTGGGCCGGTGCCGCAGCGTAGGCGTCCAGGGCTTCCAGGGCGAGGCGTTCGGCGCCGGTCGCCTCCGGTGCGCCGCCCCAGGAGAGGGCTTCGGCGGCGAAGAAGAGCTGGCGGGGCCGGGTGAAGGTGCACATCCCGCCGAGACCGTCCAGTTCGTCGGGCTGCACCTGGTCCCGCAGGTCGGTGGCCCGGGCCAGGGCGGTGTGGGCCTCGTCCAGCCGGTTCAGTGCGGCCAGCGCGCGGGCCTCACCACTGGCCATCCACACCCCGGAGGTGCCCCGGCTGCGGCCGGCGACCTCGGCGCCGAGCTGGGCGTAGCGCAGCGAGTCCTCCAGCCGCCCTGCCACGTAGGTGAAGGATGCTTGCAGGCCACGGATCCAGGCCCGCAGCCCGTCGTGGCCGGCGTTGTCCGCGCAGGCGTACCCCGTGCGGGTCTGGGTCAGTGCGTCGTGGGAGGCGCCCATGTCGTGTGACGCCTTGGCCATCAGCCCGCAGGCGATCCCGGCGACCAGGTACAGGTCCCGGGTCTGCTCCGGGCGCTGGCGCCCTTCGAGCAGCCCGAACGCGCGCTCCTGGGTGCCCGCCAGATCACCCAGGAGCGTGGGCAACGGCTCTTGCTGGAAGGCGAGGACCAGTCGGCGTACGTCGTCGAGGAGCTGGTCGAGCGTTTCGGCTCCGACGTTGGAGGCTTCGATCCGGGTGAGGAAGTCCCTCGCCCGGTCGGCGCTCATGACGATCACCTGCCCTTCCCAGTCCGTCCGCGCGCTGCCCCGCTGCGGGAGCACCGCGGTGTGCAGCCGGGAAGGCCGCAGCGCCTCGATGCCGTAGGGCGGGCCGAACAGTCGGGTCACCGGCTCGCCGAACATCTCCTCCAGTGTGCCCTGCGCCGCCGGGTAGGGCAGCGTGCTCATCTCCCCGGCGATCCACCGGTAGGCCTGCCGTTCGCTGAGCACGGTCCCGTTGGCGGTTCGCTGGTAGTTCTTCCGGAACTCCTCCAGGGTGAGGTGCTTTTGCCGTAGTAGCTGTTCTAGCCGCGTCCGGGGAGGCGCTTGCTCGATCATCCCGACTCGTTCCCCTCGTGATTGGTCGGCTCACCGTAGATCCTCCTGTGCCAAAAAGGTGACCCTGGGAGAACAGACGGCAACAGAAGACAACAGCCGACAGCCAGCACGGCGTGCTCCTGTCGGCTCAACCTCGGCAAAGGTGATCACCTCTCGAGTTGCCGGTAGTTGCGAGGTGGCGGGTGAGGGTGGTGTGGCGGGTGGTCAGCGCGGGGCAGTGTCTGCGGGTGGCTGGGCCGGTCGAGCTGGGCCGGTGGTGGGCACGGATGAGGTCACAGATCCCTGGCACGGTGTCCGGGGGGCTGGTGTCGGTGACGGAGCCCGCGCAGGTGACCCTGCCCGAGGACGTCACCGTGGGGGACGCCCGGAGGTGGATCAATGCGCATCTGCACCGCATGCACCTTGGCAATGACACGGTCAGCGTGCACGGTGTCGCGGTTGCTCATGATGACGGGGCGGTGTTGCTACTGGGTGGGCATGGCGCGGGCAAGAGCCTGACCGGATTGGCCCTGATGGACAGGCACGGGTGGCGAGCGGTGGCCGGGGACACCGTCCTGGTCCACCTTGGCGAGGGGACGCCACTGGTGGTCGGAGGCACCGGTGCTTACACAGTTCGCCGGCAAGAAACTCGTTGGTGGTTTCCCGAGTTGCGCTTGCCGCTCAGGGATGGTGACACGGTGGATATCTCCGGGCAGCTGTCCTGGGATCCTCGTCAGGGGGTGCCGCTGGTGGCCGCGATCCAGGTCGCCGTGGACGGCGGTTTCTCCAGGGATGATCCGATGGTGTGGTGTGACGGGCAGGCGGCTCGCAACGCGTGGTATCGGGCCAGCGGGCATCTGGTGGACAAGGTGCTCGACGATCGCCACGCTGATCCTCTACGCCTTGTGGAGACTGCGGAGCTGGCTCGAGCGCGGATTCGGTTGGTTTGGCGGCTCGCGGCTGGTGTCGGGTGCGGCTGGCTGCGGGGCAGCCCCCACCGCGTGGCGGAGACGATCACTTGGTTGACCGGGATGAAGGTGTGACGTGAGCGCCACGGTGGCCTGCCTCGCGGTGGACTTCGGGGGCACGATCGCAGCCCCGGCTCCGTCCCCGAGCGGTGGCGATGTTGTCGAGATCTTGCGCCGCCGGTTCGGGTACTGCGCGCCAGCGGGGTTCGCCACGGTGGTGGACGAGGTCCGTGCGGAAGCGGGAGCCGCTTACCGTGCTTGCGGTCGGCAGACCGGGTGGGAGACGACTCTGGCCGCCAGCGCGGAGCGAGCGGGGGTGATGCTGCCGGATACCTCGCGGCTCGACGAGGTGATCTGGGAGGAGGTGCCTGACGGTGTGGTGGACCCCGTCGCGGCGGAGACGGTGCGGCTGTTGCGGCCGGCCGGGATGGTGCTGGTGTTGGCGTGTAACACCCAGCGGTCGCTGGCCGCCCGGCACCGGACATTGGTTGCGGCTCGCATCGCTGACTGTTTCACCGCGCTGGTGCTGTCCAGCGTGGTGGGCGTCGGCAAGCCCGACCCCGCCTTCTACGCGGCGGTCGCCACCGCCGCGCGGGAGGCAACCGGATGCGGGCCGGACGGGGTGGTGTTCGTCGGCGACACCATAAGCAAGGACGTGCTGGGTCCCCGCCGTTACGGGATGCACGCCGTGCTGGTCGCACCCGGGCCCCGGCCAGCGGGACTCCCGCAGGAGGTGCCGGTGATCGCGCACGTGTCGGAGCTTCCCGCGTTGCTGGATCGGTGGCCGTGAGCGGGGGCCACCCGGCGGGGGCGCGAGTGGTGTTCACGCGTGGTTCGGTCCGGCTCGATCCTCCGGTCGCGGTGCTTGAGGGTGCGGTGGCCGCGCAGGTCAGCGTGATCAGTCCCGGAACCGAACTGCGTCACCTCGCCGCCACGCGTACGGGGCCGGATCATCCCGCCGGGTACATGACGGTGAGCGGCGCCATCACGCCTGAGGGGGAGCGGCTGCTGGCGCCGGTGCCGCACGGCGCACCGGTGGCCCGCGCCGATGCTCGGGCTTTGCGCGTTCCGGCCGGAATCGCCGTGGAACTGGTCGCCGTGGCACGGTTCCAGCTGATGGCGGCCCTGGGGCTGGCCCCGATTGCTCGAATGCTGGATGCCGCGCCGAGCGTGTGTGTGGTGGGCGCGGGCCCAGTGGCGCTGGGCTGTGTCCTGGAGCTTCACCGGTTGGGGGTGACGGGCGTGCGCGTCATCACCCGGCATCCCCTGCCCGCCGTGGAGCACTTGCCTGGCGTCACGGTCGTGTCCGAGACGGGGCGCGGTGCCGCTGGCGTGGTGATTGACTGCACCGGCCGGGTGGACGTCGCGCTCGATGCGGTGGCCGCAGGTGGGTTGCTCGGCCTGTTGGGCACCCCGCAAGAGCACACCGTGCTCTGCACTGCCCAGGTGCACCGGCAGGGCCTGGTCGTCGTGGGGATGCACGAACTGGCCGGTGACGACGGGCCGGCCCGCCAGGCGATGTTCCGGACCGTGCTGGAGTCGGTCGTGACCGATCTCGACCGGGATCTCGTGCGGTCGTGGTGCCGCAGGGATCCCGGCAGCCGCGCACCCTCGGTGTATGCCGAACTAGCCGGACCTCACCGCCCCCTCGAACCAGTGCTGTTGCTGGAGTGGACATGATGACCCGCTCAAGGCCTGTCGGCCTGTACAACATCGGCCTGCGTGGCTTGGACGTGACCGAGGTGCTCACCGTCTGCGCCGAGCACCAGGTGCCCTTCGTTCACCTGCGCGGCGGGCCGCGCGGGTATGACCTGGCTGGTCAAGACCGAGCGACGCTGTCGCGTTGGGCACGGCACGCCCAGCGCAGCGCGCCGGTCGCCCTGGTCACGGCCGATCTGGACCTGGCTCAGTTCTGTCAGCCTGGCAGCGAGGGATACCGGCACGCCTGCACGGAGCTGGGCAGGGTGGCGGAGGCGACGGCGATCCTCGGCGCCCCCGCGATCCGGCTGATGGGCCGCCACCCGCCCGGTGGTCCAGACGGCGGCAGGGTGATCATCCCCGATCTCCGGCATCGGTACGGGATAGTGACGCTGGTCGAACCGCACGACCCGCGCTGGTTCACCCCCGCCGCTCTCACCAGCCTGGAGTCGGTCCTGCACGCCAATCCGGGGTTGGGTCTGTTGCTGGACAGCGGCCAGGTTCACCGGGCCTGGTGCTGCCTGGGAACCCTGCACGCGCCGGTGCTCGACGGATTGGTGCGGCATGCGCGGGTGGTGCACTGGTCTGACAGCGGGCACGGTCTGGACGGGGCCGGGCATCGTCTACTCGCCGTCGCGACCCGTGCCCGTGCGGGCGACGGGGTGCAGTTCGGGTTCGAATGGACCGGCCCCGACCGAAGCACCACCACGTGCTTGGCTCGCTACCAGTCAGCCGTGTCCTGGTGGCAGACAACCCAGACGGAGCAGCCCTCGTGACCGCCTCGCAGGCGCCGGAGACGACCCCGCAGCGACCGTGGGTCGTGATCACCGACTATCCCCGGTGGCCGAGTCCGTACTTCGCTCAGCTGCAGCGCTTCGCTTCGCCCGAGCTCGGGCTGCTGTTCCACCCTGATCTGGAGGACCTCGACACCACCGGGCCGGGGGTGATCAACCTGCACCGGCTCAAGCGGCTCTACCGGGACCCCGCCGGAACCCCGAGCATGGCTGCGGCGCGGTCGCTGCTGGACCGGTTGGTCAGGTTCCGGGCTCGCGGCTGGCGGCTGGTGTGGACGGTGCACAACCTGCTGCCCATTGATGGGGCGACACCGAGCGAGGTGGACAGGACCGTCACCGACGGTGTCCTCGCGGTGGCCGAGGTGATCCTGTGCCACACCAGTGCCGACGCTCGCGCGCTGGCGCAGCGCACCGACGCCGATGTCGTGGTCGCTGGGTGGGCCGGGCTGAGCCGCTCCCAGCAACCAGCCTCACCTGAGGTGGCCAGGGTAGTGACCGGCATGCGGGCCGCGACGATCAGCGTCCTGCTGCTGGGGCACATCACCGCCTACAAGGATGTGCCCGCGGCGGTGATCTCGTTTCTCGCCCACACCCGCATCGCCCATCTGACGGTCGCCGGCACCTGCCACGACACGCGCACCACCAGCGAGCTGACCAGGCTCGCCGCGATCTCCTCGGGCCGGGTATCCGTGCATTTACGGCGTGTTCCGCCTGGACAAGCCTGGCATCTCTACGCCGCCGCGCACGCCGCTGTCTGCCCGTACCGTAGTGACGGGCCGTTCGGGTTCTTTTGCGAGGTGCTGCATCCCAGTTCGGTCGGTACCGCGGTCTGCTTCGGGGTTCCGGTGATCGCGCCCCGCCTCCCGGCCATCCTGGAGATGACCAGTGGCCAGCTCCGATGGCTCGCTGGACCAGAGGGGATCGGGTCCGCGTTGGCGGCGGCGGAGACTGACCTGGACGCCCAGATCCGCGCCCGTGGGGATCCACGTCGCGACCGAGCCGTACCCGACGCTGACCACCGCTGGCGGCAGATCACCCGCAGATACCACCAGGTCGCTGACAGACTCGCCCGCTGAGGATCACTTATGGTGAGCCAATCCGCATATCTGAGGAGCGCGCCAGACTCATGTCCGCACCCACCACCGGCCCGCACACCGATATCGACACGGTCGCCGCGGCGCTGGCGGCGGACTACCGACTGAGTCCGACCGGGCTACGACGGCTCCCGATCGGTCAAGGCACAGTCAACTACCGGGTCCGCTGCGCCCACCGGGACGTGTTCGTCAAGTGCTACCCCACCGACGCGGATCTCCATGCCGAGCGGGAAGCCATTGCTCTGTCGAGCTTGGCCGGCCGTCACGGCGTGCCGGTCGCCGCCGTGGTGCCCACCGCTGCCGGCGAGCCGATCAGTACTCGCGGGCCGGTCGCGATCTCGGTGTGGGAGTGGGTCGAGGGGCGCACTGTCACCGACCAGCTGAGCACGGCACAGCAGCGGGTGGCCGGTGCCGCGCTGGGCCGGATCCACACGGCGTTCGCCCCGCTGCCCGCCAGTTCCGGCCCCGCCCCGCAGGTGGCGTCATGGCGCGGCGTGGACCTGGCCCCGCGCGCCGCCACCATCGACCGACTACTCGCCCTCATCACCGAACGCAAGACCCGTCATCAGGCGGACGAGTTCGACACGATCGCCGAGCAGACCCTGACCCAGCGCGCAACCATGCTGACGCGCATCCCCTCGCTGCTGGCTGAACTGCCGGAACTGACCGCGCAGGTTCTGCATGGCGACTACAGCCCGGTGAACATCCTCTTCGATGGCGACGAGCTCACCGCTGTGATCGATTTCCGGCCTCCCGACCCCTTCTTCATCGCTTACGATCTCGGCCGAATGGCCTTCTACCCCAACACCGTCGCCCGCGACGAGACCTGGATGCAGGCCGCGGCCACCCTCATCGCCGGCTACTTGCAGACCAACCCGACCGTGCCGGCCCACGACATCCGCGCCTGCGCCCGCGTTGCCCTGCTCCAACTCCTCGCCAGCCTGTACGGGGTGAAACAGCACTACCTCAAGCCGGGGCTGTTCCAAGACGACCTCGACGAGTTCTGGCTCCTCCGTCACCACACCGCCCAAGTCCTGCTCGGCCACCTCACCGACACCGACGATCTGCTCGCCGGCCTCGCGGCGGCGCCGCGTCGCTGACCACCCAACCCACCTTCCCCAAGGGGACCACCATGGCCAACACCGCTACGCAGAGTCGCGAAGGGGATATCCCGTGGACGGTGCTGCGTGGCCCCATCACCTCCGAGGA
>JBOHFY010000316.1:0-3783 GCA_050699895.1 Pseudonocardiaceae bacterium | reverse complement strand
TCCCAGTACGGCAGCAACCGGGCCACCACGTCGGCCAGGCACTCGGCCCTGGGGACCTCGACGCCCGCGTATCGCGAGTCGCCGTCTTGACTGAAGTCGCTGCCAGGCTCGATCAGCGGTGGCCGGGTGTCGTAGGAGCGGCGCCACAGCGCGAACTGCTCATCGCCGTACTCCTGGCGGATCTGCGCCTTGTCCATGCCTTGCAGCGCGCCGTAGTGCCGCTCGTTGAGCCGCCAGTCGCGGCGCACCGGAATCCAGTGCCGGTCGGCGACGTCGAGCGCGAGGTAGGCGGTGCTGACCGCGCGGCGCAGCAGGGATGTGTGCACCACGTCCGGGAGCAGCTCGGCCTCGGACATCAGCGCACCGCACCGCACCGCCTCGCTCTCACCGCGAGCCGACAACGGCACGTCCACCCACCCAGTGAACAGGTTCTTAGCGTTCCACTCACTCTCGCCGTGGCGGAGTAGGACCAGGGTGCCCAAGCTCATATCGACACTGTCTCACATCAACGCCGCCTCAATATCGACACCCAGCCAGGTGCCGCGACCCACCCTCCGGGAGATTCGGCCGCCCACAGCAGTCGACCTGCCGCCAACTCCGTAGCCCGAACGGGCAGTGGCGGTGACTACCCGGTGACCCGTAGATTAACCTTCGACGACGGTGCGTTGAACCCCTTGCTGACACCCCCACCGTCGTTGCAGGGAACCGCCGATCGCCCGCTTCCCCCGCCCCCCGGGAACGGCTGGCGCACAGCGGTTCCCTGCTCAGCAGGGACATCAGCCCAGCGAGAACATCACGCTAGGGGCATGCGTCGGTCAACTCTTGCGGGCGGCGTGACGGCCGCCGAAGGTGCCCGGAAGGCCGCCCTCGTAGAGATATTTGGCTTCTTCGGCGACCTCTCGGGTCAGGCAGGGCCACGCCGCCGCGACGCCATTCGCGTCGCGGCACGCCCAGCAGCGACCCTGCGGATCAGCCACATGCTCGGTCAACGCGCTACGCCACATATCCGGCAATTCGGCCAGGATCGCTGCCATGCTCATGTCCATCTACCTCCCAGAGATCGGTAGAGCATACATCCCACAGACAGGTGGCATTGCGTGCCAATGGGGGTACTCGCTGTGTTGCCGGGGGTACTCACTGTTGTAGTCGCGGTAGCCGTCCCGGATGTTACTCGGGCGCTCACGATGCCTTCTTGCCGACGCGGCCCGGCCGTGCAGCCTCGCTGATAGGGCAGGTCATCGCTGTGCGGACCCCGAGCGGACCCCGAGCGCACACCGACAGGGGGTGTAGGCCAATCGGGTTATGCTGCGATAAATTATCGCGAAGGACTTGAGATCCGCTCGCCTGGCTGAGAGGGTATCACCGCTCTCCTCGCCGCTCCCACCGCACTTCCCGGCAGGTGAGCAGAGGCCCGCGGTCCGTCCCCCCCGCCGGACCGCGGCCCGCCAGGGTCCCTGGGCTCCCCCGCCCAGGTAGATCTGTTGACGCGGGACAACAGTGGCGGGGCGGCCCGGGTACGCGACTCCCCCTCTCTCCCCGGGCCGCCCCGCCACCAACGTCAGGCTCAACGCACCATCAGGCTCAGCGCACCAGGTGTTCGAATGCGGCAAGGTTGTTCAAGGACTCGCCACGGGCCACCCGCCAGGCCCATTCCCGTCGGATCGCGGAGGCGAACCCAATCTCTAACAGGGTAGTGAAGTCACCATCAGCGGCCTCGAGTACCTGGCCCAGCACCCGGTCCAACTCATCGGCAGTCAGCGCGTGATGAGCTAGCCGACCGATGAGGTAGATGTCACCAGCCTTGTCCAGCGCGTAGTGCACGCCATACAGCCTCGTGTTACGGCGCAGCAGCAGGCGGTAGACATCCGCGTGTGCCTCGTCGGGACGCCGGCACACGAAAGCCTCCACCAGCACCCCGTGCTGGCCAACCACCACCCAGCAGGTGGTCTGCAACTTCTTGGTGCCCGGCAGGGTGATAATGAAGCTGCCCGGCCCTCGGTGCTCGTGCGCAAGCCCGGCCTCGGCCAATACCCCAGCGATGACCTGATCCAGCTTCGCCGGGCGGCTCACACCGCGACCTCGCCCGCCAAGGCGTCCACCCGGTGGGTGGCCGCCGCGTCGGCATAGACCCGCAACAGCGCCGCGGTGGTGCGCTCCCAGGAGAACCGCCGGGCATGCCGGACGGCACCAGCCGCAAGCTCCTCGCGCCGCCGCGGGTGCAGCGCGAGCGCCGACAGCACGTCGGCCCAGTCGGCTGGATGGTGGCTGCCCACCAACTGACCGGACACCCCATCAGCCACCGCCACTGGCAGGCCGCCCACCGCGGCGGCGACCACCGGCGTCCCGCATGCCTGCGCCTCCAACGCGACCAGGCCGAACGACTCGCTGTAGCTGGGCACCGCCACCACATCGGCGGCGCGGTACACCCCGACCAGCTCGGAACCACTCTGCGGGGGAGCGAAGAGCATCTGTTCCGCGATCCCCAACCCGGCTGCCAGCTGGTGCAACATGGCAGGCTCGGCCAGCCCGCTACCCGACGGTCCGCCCACCACCAGCACCCGCAGCCGGTCGCGCAGCGCCGGGTCACGGCGCAGCATCTCGGCCGCGGCGCGCAACAGCACGTCTGGACCCTTGAGCGGCTGGATGCGACCGATGAAAGCGAGCACCACGGCGTCGCGGGGCAGGCCCAACCCAGCCCGGGCGGCGTCCCGCGATCCCGGCGTGAACAGCTCCAGGTCGACTCCCGGCGCGATGGTGGCGGTGCGGGCCGGGTCGGCACCGTAGAGCTCCACGAGCTGCGCGGTCTCCGCCGGAGTGTTCGCGACCAGTCGGTCGGCCTCGGTCACCACCTGCTGCTCGCCGATCACCCGAGTATGCGGCTCTGGAGCATCGCCGTGGGCCAGCGCGGCGTTCTTCACCTTGGCCAGGGTGTGCGCGGTGTGCACCAACGGGACTCCCCAGCGGTCCCGGGCCAGCCAACCGACCTGGCCCGACAACCAGTAGTGCGAGTGCACCAGGTCGTAGTAGCCGGGCTCACGGCGCGCCTCGGCCCGCAGCACCCCGGCGGTGAATGCGCACAGCTGCGCGGGGAGGTCATTCTTGGCCAAACCCTCGTAGGGCCCAGCCGCGATGTGCCGCACGGTGACCCCCGACGTGAGCTCCACCACCGGGGGCAGCTCTGAGGAAGTGGCTCGGGTGAAGACCTCGACCTCAATGCCACGGTGGGCCAGCCGGGTTGCGGTCTGCACGATGTAGACGTTCATCCCCCCCGCGTCGCCAGTACCCGGCGGGTCCAGCGGCGAGGTATGCACAGACAGCACCGCGACCCGCCGCAACTCCACCCCCCATTCTCCCATCCCCGCCTGCCCCGCATTCAGCGGGCTCAGCGGGGTAGTAGACCCCCTGTTTACCCCGCTGAGCCCGCTGAATGCGGGGCGGGGCGATTTAGGGTGGGAGTATGGGTGGAGGGCGAGCGGTTGCGGTGGTGACGGGGGGGAGTAGTGGGATTGGGGCGGCTACGGCTCGGGCACTGGCGGCGGCGGGGTTTCATGTGGTGCTCGGGGCGCGGCGGGTGCAGCGTTGCCAGGAAATCGCCGACGAGATCGACGGCACCGCCATGGCGCTCGATGTGCGCGACCCCGACTCGGTGGCCGCCTTCGCCGCGGCGGTGCCCGCCGCGCGGGTGCTGGTGAACAACGCCGGAGGCGCGCAGGGTCTCGGGCCGGCGGTGGCGGCCGACGAAGACCAGTGGCGCTGGATGTGGGAGGCCAATGTGCTCGGCAC